>JALSWC010000235.1 GCA_027060825.1 Sulfurimonas sp. | reverse complement strand
TCGTATTGTATTTGATATAAATTTTTCTTGTAAATTTATATCTATAAATTTCGATTTTTTATGGATTTTCCCACCATTAAGTAATTTTTTTAACTCTTTAGCAGAATTTCCAAGCTCTCCTGTGTAGGCAAATAGATAATTTTCTCGTACTTTTGAGCGTAAAAGTACCTTTTCTACACTTGATATAATCGTTACGCTTATATCTAGCTTTGTATTGCTAATTGTATCGCCACCAATAATGTCAATATTATATTTTTTTGCAACAAAAAGAAAGCCATTAGCTAAATCACGCATCTCTTTTTTGCTCATATTTTTTGGCATGGCAACACTCAAAAGTGCATATTTTGGTGTAGCATTCATAGCAATAGCATCGGAAATATTTACAAGCATCGCTTTTTTTGCTATTTCAAAACAACTCATCCAACTGCGTTTAAAGTGTACATTTTCAAAAAAAGCATCTTTAGAATAGACTATATTGTCTATACAAGCACCATCATCACCAATATGTTTACTATTAAATTGTGATATAAAATAATTTTCTAAATTCAAATAAACTTCTTTTTATTAAGCAGATATTAATTACTGCCGATATAGAATAACAAGTTATTATAACATTATTAGGAAAACTATATATGAAACACTCAATTAAAAATATTTTTAAAAATTTAAGCACTTATCTTTTCTTTCTATTCTTTGTTGCATTTTTATCTCTTATGCTTATGCTAGACCAACAACTCTCTTTTGACAAAATAGATACACTTAATAATGATAAAACAATTATAAAAAAAGTTAAAGAGTGTCATGAAAAAGATATGGGATTAGCACTTATACAACTAAACGCTCAGAGTATGAAATTACTACAAAGTATTGAAAAATTAAAAATACTTTACAAGTATAATATCTATGAAAAATTAGTTATTCGTAATAAAATAGAATATACTCGAGAGTTAAATAAACTTAATATTTTAATCCATAAATTTAATAATTTCACACATATATATTATATAGAAAAAAGAAATCATACAATAAAAAATAATATAAAAGAAAAACAACTTTACATATCTAAAGCATTAAATGAACAATTAAATAATATGCTTTTTACAACAATGAAATACAATAGAGAAAAGTTTGAACTTGTAAAATATTTTGTTACTGTTACATTATTTTTCATTTTTTTTGCTACATTCTGGTATAGAAGAGTACTCAAGGCTATATACAAAGACATTAGTTATCTTTTCCAATTAGATAAGATAAAAGGTAGTTATACTATTTATTCTATAGAAGCTGATGCAATAGCATTAAGAATGAATAGAAGAAATCAGGTAAAAGATAATCCAGATTTTATTGATCCCGTAACAAGTATCAATAACTATAAAGGTCTTTTACATGCTTATTCTTACAAAAAATCGTTAAAAAATAGTAACTTTACTACAGTAACTCTTTTAGAAATAGACAACTTTTCAAAATCTAATCGCCCTTTTTCTCAAGAAATAACACAAGCTATACTAAAAAAAATTGCTTATACAATGTCATTGTATGAACAACCCGTCGATGTTATTGCAAGAACTGACTATAATCAATTTACTCTAATTCTTTCTCGTCAAACAAAAGAACAAGCTTTTAAAGAAGCCGATTTGATTCGAGAGAGTATTGCAGAGTTGAAATTTAATATTCCAAATCATGGAGTTGCACAAATAACTGTTTCAGGTGGTTTTATAATCAAACCAGGGAATATGTCTATTGAAGAATCCCTCAAACAAGCAAACGAAATACTTAAATATGCAAAAAGTATAGGTAAAAACAAAATTTTACAAGTAAGAGATTTAGCACAGAAAGAGATAATATAAGTTCCTTATATATGTCTCAATTTGTAACACCCTCTAACTTCCATTAAATATACTCAGTATTTAATCTTATCTAAGTCTAATCACGATATAATCAAAATTATTTTAGTTCTATAATTAAAGGAAAGTTAATGAGTATTCCTATTTATACTTACGATGCAATCGTTGTTGGTGCAGGTCTTGCAGGGTGTGCAGCAGCTAGAGAGTTGCAAACTGCAGGAAAAAAAGTTGCTGTAATTACAAAATTACATCCACTTAGAAGTCATTCAGGTGCTGCGCAAGGTGGTATTAATGCTGCGTTTAGTGATGAAGACAGTGTTGAGCTTCATGAATTTGATACAGTAAAAGGATCTGATTATTTAGCAGACCAAGATGCTGTTGAATTTATGTGTAAAAATGCTCCAGAGACAATTCGTTGGGCAGAGAGAATGGGAGCTGCGTTTAGTAGAAAACCAGACGGCACCATTGCACAGCGTCCATTTGGTGGGCAGTCATCTCCTCGTGCATGTTATGCAAAAGATAGAACAGGATTAACCCTACTTCAAACAGTTTACGAACAAGCCTTCCGTGCAGGCGTAAAGTTTTGGGACGAGTGGTATGCTGCTGATATTATCTACAAAGATGGAAAAGTTTCAGGTGTAGTTGCGTTTAATATTCGTGATATGCAAATGGCTATTTTCAATGCCAAGAGTGTTATGTTTGCAACTGGTGGTTATGCTCGTGCATATAAAATCAACTCAAACGCTCATGCAAATACAGGTGATGGTTTAAGTATAGTAGCGCGTCATGGTCTTCCTTTGGAAGATATGGAGTTTGTACAGTTTCATCCATCAGGTCTCTCTGGAAATGGTGTTTTAATTTCTGAAGCTGCTCGGGGTGAAGGTGGACGACTTTTCAACTCTAAAGGCGAGCGTTTTATGGAAAAATATGCACCAAATGCACTTGAACTAGCTTCTCGTGATGTTGTTGCTCGTGCTATTTTAAATGAAATTAGAGAGGGTCGTGGTGTCGGTCCAAGAAAAGATGCTGTTTTCTTAGATGTAACACACCTTGGAAAAGATTTAATTATGTCAAGACTCCCTGAACTTCGTGAGCTTGCTATCACTTTCTTAGGTTTAGATATGATTAAAGAGCCTATCTTAATTTCAGCTACAGCACACTACTCTATGGGTGGTATTCCAGTTGATATTGATGGTCATGCTCGTAAAAATAACAGTGAATTTATAGAAGGTTTTTATGCTGCTGGTGAGTGTTCATGTGTATCAGTACATGGGGCAAACCGTTTAGGTGCAAACTCTGTACTTGAAGCACTTCTTTTTGGTCGTTTTGTTGGTAAGACAATGGTCAAAGACATTGATGCTATTGAGTTACGCCCAGCAAATGAAGAAGATGCACAAACTGCATTGAATGAAATTGACTTTTTACTCAATAACAATGGGGATGAAAG
>JALSWC010000234.1 GCA_027060825.1 Sulfurimonas sp. | reverse complement strand
TTTTTTTAAAGAATTTTTGGCTTACTATTTCTTAAATAAGACAATGTATTTTTGATAATATCATCATCATCCTTACTATCAGCTTTGATTGTCTCTTTGCTCTCATTAAAATATGTAAAAGTGACATTCTGCCCATAATTTGCTATAGACTTTATCTTTTTCTCAATAGCTAAGAGTTTAATAACCATAAGTTCAAAAAACTGTTTTGTAGGGGTATCAACTTCGGCAAATCTGTCGATGACCTCCTCTTCAATTTCATAAATCTCTATGGCACTCTCAGCCTGAGAGAGTCGTCTGTATATATCTAAACGCAGTCTATCTTCTTGAATAACCATATCGCTAATATATGCCGAAATAGTAAGTTTTATATCGACTTTAGCGCGCTGTGTTTGAGTGGTATTGCTCAAATCTTTAATGGCATCTTCAAGCATTCTCAAGTAGAGTGAATAGCCTATATTTTTTATATGCCCACTTTGTGCATCTCCCACAAGGTTTCCTCCACCACGAATCTCTAAATCATGATGCGCTAAAACCGAACCAGAACCCAAAAAGGAGTTTGATTCAAGTGCTAAAAGTCGTTTTTTCGCCTCATCAGTAAGTGCATCTTTATTTGGCACAACAAAATAGGCAAAACCCTCATAGTTTCCACGCCCAACGCGTCCACGGAGTTGATGCAAATCAGCAATACCAAATCTATCGGCACCATCGACAATAATAGTATTAACACGAGGCATATGGATACCACTCTCGATGATGGAGGTTGCTATCATCAAGTCATATTCACCCGCTTCAAATTTTAAAAGCTCTTTTTCTGTCTGCACGGCAGAGATTTTAGAGTGTAGCATTAGTACTCGCAACTCTGGAAGAAGTGCCTTTATTTCACCCATTTTAATAGGCATATGGTCGATGGAGTTATGAACATAAAAAACCTGCCCCCCACGGCGAAGCTCACGCAAAATAACCTCTTTAATAAGCTTTTCATCATACTCTTTTACAAAAGTTCTTACCCCTTGTCGCTCACTTGGTGGCGTTAAAAGTTGGCTCATAGTTTTTATAGAACTCAGTGCTTGATTAAGTGAACGAGGAATTGGTGTTGCTGACATGGAGAGTAGATGCACATTATGATACAACTCTTTTATTCTCTCTTTTTGTTTCACGCCAAATTTATGCTCTTCATCGATGATGACAACACCTAGCTTTTTAAACTCCAAACCAAAAAGAGCATGCGTTCCAACAACACAATCTATCTCTCCACTTGCAAGCCCTTTTATAATGGCATTTTTATCTTTTGTGCTTACAAATCTATCGAGCTTAGCATAACGAATGCCTAAATCATGAAATCTCTCATCTAAGCTTCTAAAATGCTGTGCAGAGAGGAGTGTCGTAGGCACAATAAACGCAGACTGATAGCCTGATTTATATGCTGCAAAGATAGTATTAAGTGCCACTTCTGTCTTTCCAAAACCGACATCACCACTTAAAAGCCTATCCATAATATGCCCTGAACTCATTTGAGAAAGTATCTCATCTATGGACTGCGTTTGATCATCAGTATATTCAAATCCAGAGAGTGCTTGAAACTCTTTTAAGCTCTTTTTATCAAGTGAAATTTTAGGTGCTTTTATAAGTTCACGGGCAGCGGCCGTATTTACAATTTGTCCTGCAATTTCAAGGAGGCGTTTTCGTACTGTTGCTTTAAGTTTTGCAAAGCTTCCTTTGCCAAGTCTATCTAAAACAGGGGTACTTCCCCCTCCTGCGATGTAACGGTCTATAAAGTCAAGATTTTCAACAGGTAGAAGAATTTTATCATCACCAATATATTTAATGACAATAAAATCTTTCACGCCACCAAGAATTTCAGTCTGCTCTATCTTTTCAAAAATCCCTACTCCATAATCTTCATGAACAACATAATCCCCAGCTTTTAAATCATCAAGTAAAATGGAGCTTTTTCTTCTACGGCGTTTTTTATCTGGCTTATTAAGAGATATAACAAGTTCATCATCTGTAATGATATTTAAAATGTAAGGGGCATTAACAACATTTATGTTTTTTGTATCATAAATTCCTGCTTGTTTGAGGGTCGCTGCATTTGCAGCTATGATGGTTATTTTCTTCTTTTTATGCACTTTTATAAGTTGCTCGGCATTTACAACAACAAGCTCTTTTACGCTATCATTCTCTTCTAATTTTTCAAGTTCAAAACTCTCTCGTGAAAGCTGAGGGTTGTTAATGCCATAAGCATCTTGTAAAACATTTTGTAAATCTCTTACAAGTTTAACCTCTTTACCTGCTAAAAAGTTTTCACTCATCTCATCAAGATGCCAAAATCCCAAAGAGGCTACATCTTTGTTCAGTGCATCAAATTCACTCTGCTTAATCTTCTCATTAAGTGCATTAAATGCAGTCTCATCAAGCGAGTAAAAAGCACTTCGTATTAGCACCTCTTCAAGGTCATCACCTAAAGTCCGTTGTGTTTCAAGTGCAAACTCTTTAATCTGCTCTATTTCATTATCAAAAAGAGAGATACGAACAGGATTTTTTGAAGAGGGAACGAAGATGTCAATAATATCGCCACGAAAAGAGATTTCTCCTTCCACTTGCACCATATCAACAAAAGTGTATCCCCAAAATAGCATCTGCTCTTTAAATGCACTCAAATCAATCTCTGTGCCAAACTCTAAGGTCGTAGCACCAAGTATTTCCTCTTTTGGCAGATGAAAAAGTAGTGTCTTTAGAGGTGCTATAACAAGAGGTTTTTTCTTTGCAGAGTAATAACTTCTTAGAGCAAAAAAGAGTTCATGCAACTCCTCTTTATACGAACGCAAATCATCCCCATAAGAGGGACGAAAATCAGGAAAAACAACAACATTTTTTTTAAAATATTTTGCTACTGTCTCTAAAGAAGCTGCCTCTTTTGCATCCTCGCAAATCAGTACTTCTAAGGGTGACTCTTTTTTCGCTGTTTTAAAATAATTGTATAAAATTGCTTGTGACATAAAATTTATTTACCTATTTTTTTACTATTTGAATTTTACTCATAGCTTCAAAAACTGACTGCCATGGTACTTTTTTCTCTTTTTCAAATATCTGATTGTAATTTTTTTGTGTCCATTTAATAAACCAATAAGCATTTAAAGGACGCTGTAAAAATCGTATTTCATAATGCAAATGAGGACCATTACTCATACCAGAATTACCAGTATAACCTATGAGTTCTCCTTTTGCAACAAATTGTCCAGATTTCACAACAACTTTACTTAAATGCCCAAAATAGGTTTTAAATCCATAAGAGTGTGCTAGTATAATAAGATTTCCAAACCCACTGCGTTTATGAAAACCTGACCACTCAACAATGCCATTGGCAGTTGCATAAATTGGCGTATGTAACTTCGCTCTTAAATCAGTTCCTTTATGAAACTCTTTTCTGTGTGTAATAGGATTAATTCTATACCCAAATTTACTCGTTATTCCATGATATGGCACAGGAGAACCACTTGGAACAAGTTCTAAAAGTATTGCACGCTCTTTGGATGTAAGTTTTGTACTGTTTACACGCTCTTGTAAATCAGAGTTTGTAATTGGTTTAAGTCCCATCATCTTTTCTATCTCTGTAAGCGAGTCAGAAACAGCATTAAGTTCCTCTTTTTTTCTTCTAAGACTCTTTTTCGTTTTTTGAATGCTTCCTTGAAGGAGCAAATCTTGTGCTTGTAAATTTTTATAAGCTTTTTCTATAGATGCTCTTTTTTCACTCATTTTATTTACATTATAATGAAGATATAAAATCGTACCAACTGCTAGTAATCCCATACTCACAAGAAGTGCTAACAGATAAAAAAAGAGCTTTTTAAGGAGTTTATGGACATTAAATTGTTTCACTCCATTTTCATCATGAATGGTAATTGTAAAGTGTTTATCCATAGTAATAATTCCTTAAAAAAGTTTCTGCCACGCTAAAAGAGCCAAAGACTAAATATTTCTCGTTTGCATCTATAGCAGTAAAACCACTCTGTTTTATCCCTAAGTTACTAAGAGTCTCTTTTAAAACAGAAGATGCTTCAATTCGATCTTCATCAACTCTAATTATTTCAACCTTTTCAACAATAGGCTTTAAAATCCTCAAAATTTCTTTATAATTTTTATCACGGTAGCTATTGTAAATAAGTATATATTTTTTCCCTTGTAGTGCTTTTACAATGGAACTTGCTGCCAAAGTATTGTGTCCTACATCAATATAAATATTTTCATTTAATTTTGAGAGTCTTCCAAAAAGTTTTGCATGAAAAAAATTCTTAGCCTCATAAGTAATACCTAAAAATTTTAGTGCAGCAATGGCAAGTTTGAGATTATCTTGCAAATACTCTACAAGATCAAGCTCTTTTGTAATCTGAGCGATTTTTGTTTCATCCTCTGCGTTTAGATACTCTGTACATAAAACAATTTTAAGTGACTTTTTCGCTGTAATTTCCCTTGCAACTGCATAAACCTCTTTATGCACTTGCAAAGCTAAAATTGCACTAGATTTTACTGCGTTTAGTTTTGTGGTAGCTATCTCTTTTATAGTTGTTCCCAAAAAAGCTTCATGGTCAAAATCTATTGGTGTTACTAAGGTAAGTATATTGTCAAAAACAGCAGTCGCATCATACTCCCCACCTAAACCAGCTTCAAGCACTATATAAGCGCACTCTTGGTAACATAAAAGTGCTATAAGTGTTGTATATTCAAAATAGCTTAAAGCATCTGCATCCTCTTTTGAGAGTAACTGGAGCAACTCTTTATGTGCTTTATCTAACTCTTTTGTTGCAATATTTTTGCCATTAAACCAGATGCGTTCATTAAATTCTAAAATATGAGGAGAAGTGTAGTGACCAGTAGAGAAACCAAGTGAACAAAGAGCAGAAGCTAAAAAGCGTCCTGTTGTTCCTTTTCCATTTGTACCTACAAGGTGAATAATTTTAGGAATCTTTACTCTATTTTTAATCTTTGCATAAATTCTAGGCATACGCATATAGTCAATTTCATCATAATAGAGTGGTTTATTTTCTAAAAACTTTTCTAACACAACTATTTTTTATACTCCACACGGTTTCTACCTTCATGTTTTGCTTTATAAAGATACTCATCGGCAGAATTAATCGTAGCTTCTGCTGAAAGATGATTTTTTCTCTCACTTACACCAGCACTTATAGTCACTTTTATCCGTTCTCCTTTATAAACAAAACGGGCTTTTTCTACACCTTTTCTTACTTTATCTGCATACACTACACCACCTTCTGTATTTGTATCGCTTAAAATTGCTAGAAATTCTTCTCCTCCAAAACGCCCAACTATATCCACTGTCCTTGAAATATTTTTAAGTATTTTTGCAACAGCAGCTAAAATAGCATCACCCGCTTCATGTCCATAGGTGTCATTTACTGCTTTAAAATGATCTATATCAAACATTGCTACAGAGTAGTTACGCCCATAACGCTCAAACTCTGCATCTTTTACTTTAATCATCTCATCTAATGCGCGTTTATTTACAAGTTTAGTTAAGAAATCTTCTTGAGATTCTTTTTTCGCATTTTCAAGCTCTTTTTCTAGGCTATTTACCTTTTCACTGAGAAGTTTTACCTCCATAGAGTGACCTTTAAGCTCCTTGCTAAGAACTTGCGTATTTTTTTCCAAAGCGACTGCAATAGTAAAGAGTTTTTTATGTGCAACTTTAAAATTTTCTATTGGCTTTTTACCAAAAGATTGTAACTCTTTTTTTATCTTCTGCACTTCCAAATTTGATGTATCTGAACTCTCTATCATAGCGATTAAACGCAGAGATAATTTATCTAAAACACCATCTATTGATCCAACCATCTCTTTGACTGTTTTATTATCAAGTGCAATTCTGAGTGAAATAATTGACTTAATTTCCTCTTCAATTGTCTCTGATTCTAAAATAGCAGGATTATTTCTCAACTTATCACTAACAAAGGCTATTTCCTCATTGACACTTGAAGCAATTGAAGGGACAAAAGAAGCAGCAAGTAATTTTGCAAGTTTTTTCAACTCATTCTTTGATTCATTATCTACAGATGCATCTATTTTTAAACCATTAATAGTTTTACGCAAATCAGAACTATCTACTGCTCCATAAGGTTTCAGTTTTTGTAAGAATGTATCATCATAAGTTGTAATGAAATTTACCCATTGTTGTCGAAGTGCATCTAACTGTTGTGGTTGTGCAGCTGATTCCATAACTTCTATAGTAGTTTGTGATAAAGAGCTAATCTCTTTATTGTGCAAAACAGAAGAAACTTGCAATATACGCTTTGTAAGCAAAATTTGAGACTCTAAAATTTTTGTGCATTGTATAGAATTGGTACGGTTCAACTTTGTTACCACATAACGGACAAACTCTTTTATTGTCTTTATATGATAATTTCGTAAATCTGCTTGAAGATCTTTATTGAGCAGTTTTATAGAATCTTCTAAATGCTCACAATCTTCTAGCTTCATATTAGCTTTTTTTGCCTCTTGACAAAAAGCTTCTGCATAAAAATCGGGGGTCAATAACTTCCCTTCTATTTTCAAGCGTTTTAAAGCATTATTAATAATTCTTTTAATCATCATCTCTCTATTCTCCTATTTTTTATATGCGAGAGCCTTCAGCTGAGACTTGCGCCATAAATGATGCAATTGCCTTGGCTGCACCAAATTTAATAGCATCAAATCTCTCTTGGTCTGTTAGCACTGCGTTTGGTGATACAGCAAAGTCATAGGTACCACGAGATATATAATGCTTTTTAATATTTTTACTCTCTCTAGTAATACGAAGCGTAATTGTAGCACGATATGCAATAACAAAACCAGATGCATCATATTGTATTGGTACATAAGAGGGCGAATTTAACACTATTTTCAGATTTGTATCTGAATACTTTAAGCTCGTTAATGATGTATGAAATATTTCAATAAGTGCTGCATCCACCCCATCTTTAATAAGAACAGTATTTTCAGGATTTTGTGAAGATATAACAACATCGGTACTTATGCGATTACCAAGCACCTCTCTTGCGTATTTTGAAGAGGGTCTATATCCACATGCGTTGAGTAAGAGTACAACAATGCTAATTACTATCAACTTATAAAAATGTGGATAAAAGTGCAACTTAACCCTTTACAACAAAATTAACAAGTTTTTTAGGCACAATAATCTCTTTTACAAGCTCTTTACCCTCAAGCCATTTTGCCACACTCTCTTTTGCTGTAGCTAAAATCTCATCTTTACTTGCATCTGCTGGCACTTCAATCTCACCTCGTTTTTTCCCATTTATAGAGACACCAAGAGAGAGAGAATCTTCCACAAAAACCTCTTCAACACTCTCTTGAGGAGCAAGGTTTTTCAAGTTGAAATATTTTTGAGAAATTTCCCAACATGTATGAGGAATAACAGGTTCCATAATTGCACTTAAAATCCAATAACCTTCACTCCACACATCTGCATTTTTTTGTGCATTGAGTGCATTCATAGCTTCCATGACACCTGCTATCATCGTGTTAAAAGTATATCGTTCATTGTAAACATCTTCGGCTCTTTGAAGTGCTTCATAGACTTTTTTGCGTGCGAATTTTTCCTCTTTTGATAAAGCACTATGATTGATTTTTGGTTTAATATCTGTTGGCACAACATTAACACTTCTATCAAAAAATCTTTTAATAAACTTATAAGCACCATCAACTGCACTATCATTCCACTCTAACTCTTGTGTTGGAGGTGCTGCAAAGAGAATGAAAAGTCTTGCTGTATCTGCACCATATTTTTCTATAATAGCATCAGGGTCAACAGTATTTCCTTTTGACTTACTCATTTTAGCACCATCTTTAAGTACCATGCCTTGCGTAAGCAAATTATCAAATGGCTCATCAAAATCAAGATAGCCTAAATCACGGAATACTTTTGTAAAAAATCGTGCATATAAAAGATGTAAAATAGCATGTTCAATCCCACCGATGTAGTGATCAACACCCATCCAATACTTAATCTGTTCAGCAGAGAATGCCTCTTTTTCCCAATTTTGTGGCGATGCACAAAAGCGTAAAAAGTACCAACTTGATTCCACAAAAGTATCCATAGTATCTGTCTCACGAGTCGCATCGCCACCACACTCTGGACATTTACAATACTTCCATGTTGGATGGTTTTCAAGTGGATTTCCCTCACCTGTTATCTCTACATCTTCAGGAAGTGCAATAGGCAGATTCTCTTTTTTCTCCATAACAAGACCACATTTAGGGCAATGTACAAATGGAATAGGAGCACCCCAATAGCGTTGACGGCTGACACCCCAATCTTTTAACTTATAATTTGTAGTCTTTTTCCCAATATTTTTCTCTTCAAACATTTCAATAATAAATTGCTGTGATTTTTGAGAGTTCAAGCCATTAAAATCTTCAGAATTTATAAGCTTACCAACTTCTGTAAAAGCAGTTTTTGAAAAGTCATGCTCTCCTTCAAACGGTTCTATTACTGCGTTTATTGGTAAATCATATTTTTTAGCAAAATCAAAATCCCTATCATCATGTGCAGGAACAGCCATTACAGCACCACTTCCATAATCCATGAGAACAAAGTTTGCTATCCAAACTGGTACTTTTTTTCCAGTTAAAGGATGGACAACGCTCAAATGAAGAGGCAGACCAGCTTTCTCTTTTTGTCTATCAATAGAAGAGGTATTTTTCATAGCATTTACAGTTGCAATAGCTTCATCATCTAAAAGCTTATGCTCAATCATATAGTTTACAATAGGATGTTCAGGTGCTAATGCAGTGTAACTTACTCCATAAACAGTATCTGGACGCGTAGTAAAGACATCAAAACTTTCAAATTTACCATCAAGTTTTGCACGAGACTCTTCATCAAAAAAGAGATCAAAGGCTAGACCATTTGATTTTCCTATCCAATTTTCTTGCATTGTTAAAACTTGTTTTGGCCAGCCACCATCAAGTTTTTTCAAATCAGCTAAAAGCTCATCTGCATAGGCTGTTATTTTGAAGTAGTACTGATTCATCTCTTTTTTAACAATAGGCGTATCACATCTCCAACAGCACCCATCAACTACCTGCTCATTTGCAAGCACCGTTTTGTCATTTGGACACCAGTTAAGCATCCCTTTTTCACGGTAAAGCAAGCCTTTTTCATACATATCTATGATAAAACCCTGCTCAAATTTTGTGTAGAGTTCATCACTTGTTGCAAGTTCTCGTTTGCGTGAAAATGAGAAGCCAAGAGAGTAAAACTCATTTTTCATATAATCAATATTATCATATGTCCAACTTTTTGGATGGCTTCCATTTTTTATAGCTGCATTTTCAGCAGGCATACCAAAACTATCAAATCCAATAGGATGTAAAACATTTTTACCCTGTTGTCTATGGTAACGAGCAAAAGCATCTGAGATAGAGTAGTTTCTTACATGACCCATATGCAAACGACCACTAGGAAAAGGGAACATCGAAAGGATGTACTTTTTCTCTTTAGTAAAATCATCACTCGGCTCAAAACTCTCGTGTTCTTTCCAATACTCTTGCCACTTTTTTTCTACTTCTTTTGCACTATATTCCAAAACTTTTTCCTTTACATTACACCCGATTCAAACTGTTTACGCATTTTATCTTTTTCAGCTTCTCTTTTTGCTTTTTCAGCGAGTTTTTCATGGTATTTTTTTATATCAAAACCAAACCATAAAAGAATTGGTGAAGCAACAAAAATAGAAGAGTATGTTCCAACAACAATACCAACAAGCATAGTAAATGCAAATGGATGAATAATCTCTCCACCAAATAAAAAGAGCGTAAATATAACAAAGAATGTTGTAAGTGATGTAAGTATAGTTCTTGAGAGCGTTCTTGTAATAGAGTCATTGATAGTCTCTCCAAGCGTCATCTTTTTAGAGGCTACAATTCCTTCACGAATACGGTCAAATACAATGATGGTATCATTCAAGGAGTAACCCAAAAGTGTTAAAAGTGCTGCTAAGACATCAAGATTTACATCTATGCCAAAAAGGGCAACTAAACCACTAGCAATAGAGACATCATGAATAAGTGCAACAACAGACGCAACAGCAAAACGCCACTCAAACCTAAATGCCACATAGATTAAAATACCTAAAATAGCAAGAGCCATAGACATAAGCCCTTTTTCACGCAACTCACTCCCAACAGTAGGCCCAACAACATCAACACGACGGATTTTAAAATTCCCTGTTCCTTGGAGTGCTTTTCTTGTTATATCTCCAACACCATCAGCAACATTTTTACTACTACTCTTCATACGAATAATAACTTCATCAGCAGAACCAAATCGTGTAATAGAGGCATCATTAAAGATTTTATTTGATTTTAGTTTTTCACGCATCTTTTGAATTGGGGCAGCTTTATCATACTTAACCTGCACAATAGTCCCACCAGCGAAGTCAATACCGTAGTTAAAACCTTTTGTCAGTAAAATCGCATACGAGAGTAACATTAAGGTTATAGAAATTGCTATAGCTATTTTTGATTTACCCATAAAATCAATAGCTGATTTATATCTAAAAAATTCCATAATTACCCCTTAATCCCAAACCAAAATTTGTAGTTTTTACTTTTACCAACTTGTTTCTCAAGTAAATCATAAATACCATGTGTTCCTAAAATAGCTGTAAGCATAGATGCCAAAATACCAATACTCATAGTAATAGCAAAACCTTTAATAGCACCCGTACCATAGGCATACAGTACAACAGCAGCTATAAGTGTCGTAATATTTGCATCTAAAATGGCACTCATAGCATTTGAGTAACCATCTTCAATAGCTTTGTGCATCGACTTGCCCTCGTAAATAAGTTCACGAATACGCTCGGAGATAATAACATTGGAATCAACTGCCATACCAACAGTAAGGACAATACCTGCCATACCAGGGAGTGTTAAAGTCGCACCAAAAAGACTCATAATTGCTAAAAGTAAAAAGAGATTTGCAATCAAAGCAATATTTGCAATTAGACCTGCCATACGATAATACACAAGCATAAAAATAATAACTAAAATAAAACCACCAACAAGTGCTATCATAGATTCTCTAATACTCTCAGCACCTAAACTTGGTCCTACTGAGCGCTGTCCCATCAAATATACAGGTGCAAGCAGTGCTCCTGAGCGCAGTGCAATAGCTAAATCTTTGGCACCTAAAACAGTATAGTTACCAGAGATTTGTCCTGAACCACCACCAATTCGTTCATTAATATTTGGAGCAGAAAAGACCTTACCATCAAGAACAATTGCAAGTCGTTTCCCTATATTTTTACCAGTAAAATCGCCAAAAATATCTGCCCCTTCTGAATTAAGTTTAAAGTTGATTACAGGCTTATTATTTTTGTTAAAACCGACACTTGCACCAGTAAGCATACTCCCATCTAAAATAGGAATCTCATGCACGAGGTACTTCACTTTAGGATGTTTTGCATCAGGTAAAATCACATCACCATACTCGGCAGCATCTGCAGGAGTCATATTGTAAACTCTTGCATCTCTTGCTTCATCAACCGCCATAAATTCCAGTTTTGCAGCACGAGATATAAGTTTACGAGCGCGTTGCCCTTCTTGTTGTGTTTTAATTCCAGCAAGTTCTACAACAATCTGATTTTTTCCCTGTTTTGTAACATGTGGTTCTGAAAGTCCAAACTGGTCAAGTCTATTTCTAATCGTTTCAATAGCTTGATTAATAGCCATTTTCTTTATCTTTTTAACCTCTTTATGAGTAAAAGAGACTAGAAAATTGGAACCATTTTGTACAACTTTTGCACCTTCTATTTTTGATAAAAATGATTGAAATGACGCTACATCATCACTATCAAGTACTTCAAAACTCACACTATTTGCAGTAAATCTTAAATGATCTATAAGAATATCTTTACGATCAGCATAATGTTTGACACTTGCTGCAACAGATTTTATACGAGATTTAACAGCTTCATCGGTTTTTACACCCAAAAGCATATGTAAACCACCTTGTAAATCAAGACCTAGGGTTATTTTCTTGCCCTCTTTGGTTTGCAAAAGTGAAGGCATTGAAAACACAATACCAAACACTAATGCTAATGCAAAGATGACAATTCTGTAATTAAACTTCATCCTCGTACTTCTTTGCAATGGAATCTTTTGTAATCTTAACAATAATGTCATCATTCATTTTGACACTTAAAAACTTCTCTTCAACTTTGTGAACAACTACAATAAAACCACCATTTGTGATTACTTTATCACCTTTTTTAAGAGCTGCTAACATCTCTTTTTTAGCTTTTGCTTCTTTTTGTTGTGGGCGTATGATTACATAATACATAATCGCAATTAAAAATACGAACGGTAATAACTGAGAAATAATTTCCATAGTTTCTGTTTCCTTGAGTAAAATTTACAAGATTATACAAGAAATATGCTAAATAACGAGTAAATTAAGTACAATTTCATTATGAAATATTTTATTCGATACCTTTTGACAGGATTCATCACAGCGTTCTTTTTTAGTGCCTTCATCTATTTGGCATATTATGGCTTTACAAATAAGCTACTCAACACTCTTTTAGGCATCAGTGCTTTTACACTTTTACTCTACATTCCTAAACGAAGCATACTCTTTAGTGGGTTTTTCATAGGTCTTTTATGGTTTTACTGGATAGGGTATAGTTTTAAATATGATGGTGTAGGATATATGACACCTTTTATTACTTTTGGATTTGGATTACTTTACCTCATCTTCTTTGCACCTTTAGCTTTTACAAATAAGCCCTATCTCCGTGCTATTTTCCTCTTTATCCTTAGTTTTATAGAACCTCTTGGATGGAATTGGATGAAACTAGAACTTCCCTTTGTAAATAGCTATATTGGTGTTTACAACTACCAATTTATCGCCCTACTTTTAGCACTTAGTCTGCCTGCTCTTATAAAAAACAAAAAGCTCAAAGCAGTTCCTCTTCTTTTACTCTTTGTTGCATTTAACTATGGCTACCCACCACAACATAATGCACCAATTAAAATAAAACTTGTTGCAACACATATAAAACAAGAAGATAAATGGCAAAGGGGAAATCTCTATCCAACTGTGAATATGATATTTAAAGAAATTGACAAGGCAACAAAAGAGGGGTATGATTTAGTTGTATTTCCAGAGTCCGTTTTTCCACTTTATATGAATAAAAATCCTCTTCTACTTTCACAAGTTTTAAAAGCAAGTAAACACATAGATATCATTGCAGGTTCACTCCTTCGACAAAATCATCTTAACTACAATGTCTCCTACTTTTTTCACAATCAGACATATCAAATTGCAAAAAAAATGGTACTTGTGCCTTTTGGCGAGTATATTCCACTCCCGTCCTTTATGAAAAAATTTGTAAACGATACTTTTTTTGCAGGAGCAAGTGACTTTGTAACAGCTAAAAAACCAACTGATTTTCTCATAAAAGGAGTAAAATTTAGAAATGCAATCTGTTATGAAGCAACTTGTCAAGAGCTTTATAGTGGTAATGTAAAGTATATGATAGCTATTAGCAATAACGCATGGTTTACTCCATCAATAGAGCCTACCTTACAAAAGCTATTAATGGAATATTATGCACGAAAAAACGGTGTCACAATTTACCATGCTGCAAATATTGCAGGCACGGGAGTAATTAAATAATTTTAGATATAATAGAGTTCTTATAAATAAAAAATCACATAGAGGTTCATAAAATATGCTTAATTTAAAAAATCCAAATCTTTATTTAAACCGTGAAATATCATGGTTACAGTTTAATACAAGAGTGCTCAAACAGGCACAAGATGAGTCATTACCACTTTTAGAGCGTCTTAAATTTTTAGCAATTTATGGTACAAATCTTGATGAATTTTATATGATTCGCGTTGCTGGCTTGAAAAAACTCTTTTCAGCTGGCATTATTGTCTCAGGAGCAGATAGGCTTACACCTTTACAACAACTTCGTGAAATTAGAAGCTATCTTCACCAGGAACAACAAGTTGTTGAACACTGCCGAAGTGAAATTTTTAAAAAACTTGAACCGCATGGTATTTCTGTAAAAACATACGATGAATTAGAGAGCCAAGATAAACGCACACTTAATCGATATTTTAATGAAAATATATACCCAGTAATTATACCTATTGCCGTAGATGCTACACACCCTTTTCCTCATCTCAATAACCTTAGTTTTGGTCTTATAGTCAAACTTCGTGATAATGACAATAAAGATATAGAGCGTTTTGGAATCATCCGTGTACCCCGTGTTTTAGATAGATATGTAGAGCTTGAAAGTGGTACTTATGTTCCCATAGAAAGTGTGGTGGAAAAACATGTAGAAGATCTATTCCCTGGCTATTCACTTATAAAATATGCTTCATTTCGTATAACAAGAAATGCAGATATTGCCATAGAAGAGGAAGAAGCAGATGACTTTATGGAAATTCTTGAAGAGGGTCTAAAACTCCGACGAAAGGGAGAAATGGTACGGCTTGAAGTTGGTTCAAACGCAGATGAAGAGATTATCAACTTCTTTAATCAACATGCACATATTTACAAAGATGATATTTATACATTTCATACATTTTTAAACCTTTCAAGTCTTTGGCAAATTGTATCAAACAAAGATTTTGCTCAGCTTTTAGCACCGTCATTCCAACCAAAGGTACTGCCACCATTTGACAGCAATGAAGACTACTTCTCTATTTTAGAAAAACAAGATATTTTACTCTACCATCCTTATGATAGTTTTGATCCTGTTGTAAACCTCATTCAGTATGCAACAAAAGATAGTGATGTTGTCTCCATCAAAATGACACTCTACCGTTCAGGAACAAAATCTCCAATTGTAAAGGCACTTATTGATGCAAGTGAGAGTGGCAAGCAAGTAACAGTTATGGTTGAACTTAAAGCAAGATTTGATGAAGAGAATAATCTTATTTGGGCGAAAGCCTTGGAAAAATCTGGAGCGCATGTTATTTATGGTATTCAAGGATTTAAAGTGCATGCAAAAGCAGCACTTATTACAAGAAGAAAAAATGGAAAACTCAAACAGTATGCACACTTAGGCACAGGAAACTACAATCCTGCTACTTCTAAGATTTATACCGATATGAGTTATATGACAAGTAAAGATACCATTACAAATGACTTAACACGCTTTTTTCACTTCCTGACAGGTTTTAGTAAAAAAGGCAAACTCAATGAACTCTATATGGCACCATCACAGATTAAACCTAAAATTCTCTCGCTTATTCATAATGAAACAAGACAAGGAACAAATGGTCAAATCATTGCAAAAATAAACTCACTTGTTGATGAAGATGTCATAAGAGCCCTCTACAAAGCTTCACAAGCAGGTGTGAAAATTGATCTTATTGTTCGTGGTATCTGTTGTTTAAAACCTGGAATTGAAGGTGTAAGTGAAAATATTCGTGTTATCTCCATTCTTGGAAAATACCTTGAACATGCCCGTGCATTTTACTTTAAAAATGATGCCTCAAAAATCTATATTTCAAGTGCAGATTGGATGCCAAGAAATCTGGTAAGACGCATTGAACTCCTTACTGCCATCAAAGATGAAACTGCACAAAATAAAATCATCCAAATACTAAAACTACAATGTGCAGATAATGTTCTAGCACATGAGCTACAAAGTGATGGTACTTATGTAAGAGTAAAAGCACAAAATGGTGAAAAAAATATAAACAACCATAAACTCTTAGAAGATTATGTCAATAAAATTGCAAAAGCAACACGAAAAGAGACCTCAAGTTATGTAACACAACTTGCAGAGCGTCTTTTTATAGAGAGTTAGTTTCAGTTTATAAATGTAGGTGTCAATAATATAATATAATTTAAAACTAGGAGATACAAATATGCAAAGAAAGCTAATCTCATTCGATTGGGCAATAAAACGCATACTAAGAAGTAAAGCAAACTTTGAAATCTTAGAAGGCTTTTTAAGTGAACTTTTAAAAGAAAATATAACTATTCTAGAAGTATTAGAATCTGAATCAAATAAAGATTTGAGTAACGACAAGTTTAATCGCCTTGATATAAAAGTTAAAAATCATAAACAAGAGATAGTTTTAATAGAGATTCAATATGACCGAGAGATGGATTATCTACAAAGAATATTATATGCTTCTTCTAAAGCGATTGCAGAGCATATGAAAGAGTCTGATTCTTATGCAAAAGTTACTAAAATTATTTCAATATCTATTTTATATTTTGATTTTGGAGATGGAGATGATTATATTTATAAAGGAACTACCAACTTTATAGGTCTTCATAAACATACACAATTAGAACTCAACGAAAAACAAAAAGAACTCTATAAAGTAGATAGTGTGGAAAATATTTATCCACAATATTATCTTATAAAAATTAGAAACTTTAATGATAAGGCAAAAGATAGCTTAGATGAATGGATAAATTTTCTCAAAAATGAGGAAATACCAGAACATCCAAAAGCAAAAGGGTTATTAAAAGCGAAAGAAACTTTAGATTATTTAAAAATGGATGATGCAGAGAGAGAAGAATATGAGCGTTATCAAAAATCTTTACATGATCAAGCTAGTGCTTATGAATCAACTTATGTTATTGGAAGTATAGAAGGAGCGAAGAAAACAAAATTAGAAATAGCAAGAAAATCGTTAGAAGAAAATATAGATTTAAAAACTATAAAAATAATTACAGGATTAACTGATACGGAGTTAGCAAAGCTAACAAAACATAAGTAACTTATGGCTATATTAAATCCTTAGGAGATATTTACACTATGTTACATTCATTTAAAGGTACCCTGCCTAAAATAGGAGAAAAAAGTTGGATAGCACCCTCTGCTGATGTTGTTGGAGATGTCACTTGTGGTAAAGATTGTTCTATCTGGTTTGGCTGTGTCGTTAGAGGCGATGTTCATTATATCTCTATTGGCGAGAGAACAAATATTCAAGATTTATCTATGATTCATGTCACACACTATAAAAATGGTGATAAATCTACAGGAAATCCAACTATCATTGGTAATGATGTCACCATTGGACACCGTGTCATGCTTCATGGTTGCACCATCGAAAATGCTTGTCTTATAGGGATGAGTGCTACCATTTTAGATGGAGCAGTCATTGGCAAAGAGAGTATAGTCGGAGCAGGATCGCTTGTCACAAAAGGCAAACACTTTCCTCCCCGCTCACTCATTATAGGCTCTCCTGCAAAAGTTGTAAGAGCATTAAATGATGAAGAGGTAGCCGAACTCTATGGCTCGGCAAAAAGATATGTTGCGTTTAAAGAAGATTATAGAATTTAAGTTCTATAGTCTGCATTTATCTCAACATAACGGTGACCTAAGTCACATCCAAAGGCAGTAAAGACTCCATCTGCAATTCCAAGATCACAATAGATTGTAAACTCCTCTAGCTTCATAACTTCTGAAGCTTTTTGCTCCATTTCTGTATTGAAATAAAGTTTTCCTTGTTTATATACACATAAATCATTAAAAGCAATAGTTAATTTTTCTTCATACGCTTCTGCTCCACTCGCTCCAACTGTTGAAGCAATTCTTCCCCAGTTTGGATCTTCACCATAGAGTGCTGTTTTTACAAGCAATGAGTTTGAGAGTGCTTTTGCCACTGTTTCAGCCTCTTTATCATCTTTTGCACCACTCACTTCGTATGTTACAAGTTTTGTAGCACCCTCCCCATCTTTTACCATTTGGCGTGCTAAAAATCGCATGATGTTGTAGAGAGCTTCATCAAATGCCTCTGCATTATAAGCTCCACTTTTTGTATTTGAGAGTAACATTACAGTGTCATTTGTAGAGGTGTCACCATCTACACTTGCAGCATTAAAAGTAAAAGCAATATTTTTATTAAGGTGTTTTTGCATCTCCTCTTTATTTACATCTGCATCTGTTGTGATGAAACAGAGCATCGTAGCCATGGCAGGGTTAATCATACCTGCACCCTTTGCCATGGCTCCTATGTGAAAGCTACTACCATCTGTAAGTTCTACTTTGTAAGCAATTTGTTTGGAGAAAGTATCGGTAGTCATAATAGCCTCTGCCGCTGCGTTTGGCTCTCGTTTGCTCAAATCAAAAAGTTTTGCTCCAGCTATAAGCTTCTCTTTTGGCACTCGCACACCAATAACACCTGTGGAACTCATCACGGGATTGGAGACAGTTGAAGGAAGTGTTGCTAAAATTGCTTCAATGTCTTCAATACCTGCTTTACCCGTCATAGCATTCGCATTTTTTGAGTTTATAAGCACAAAATTTGTCTGAAATTCGCCTCTGTTTTGAAAGTGTCTAATGGGTGCTGCTGCCATCTTATTTGTTGTAAAAGTTGATGCAATCGCACACATATTTTCACTATAAATAAATGCCATATCTTTTGCATTTTCTGCTTTAAGACCTGCACTTACACCATCTGCATAAAAACCATCAGCAGCACATACGCCACCATCTATTTTTATTAATTTATACAAAATATAACTCCTTTGAATGTTTGTCATAAGAAAATAGGGTAAAGAAAAATATTGTAGAACGAAAAAAAGAGAGATGAAGAAAAAGTTTTTTAGATTTTGGGGAGAAATCCCCAGAAAAGAGTTTAAATTTTTTTTGAATAAAATTCAAAAAAAATCCTAACTTATGCGTTCTTTTTAAGTGTACGCAACTCTCTTGCAGAAATCTTAATTTTTTTAGTTGTACCATCTTCTAATGTAATACGAACTGTTCTTAAGTTTAATAAAAAACGACGCTTTGTTCTGTTTTTTGCATGAGAAACATTGTTCCCACTCATAGGGCCTTTGCCACTAATAGCACATCTTCTTGCCATTTGAGTATCCTTGAATGATATTTAAAGTTGCGAATTGTACCAAATAAAAGCAAAACTTCAACTTAAGCCAATTTAATTAACATTTACTCGAATAATTTATATTCATTTTATACTTATATAGTTAAAATACAGAATAATAATATTCTCTACAAAAAGGAATCATTTGATTACAAAAGAGAAAGTCGATGCATATATTCAAAAAATTCCTCCAGCACCGCAGGCACTACAACAAACTGTACTCTACCTTCAACAAGGGGAGTTAACCAAAGCTGCACTAAGTGCAAAAAAAGATTTAGCACTCAGCGCTTACCTTACGGAGCTTGTAAATAAGCCAATTTTTGGATTTAGAAATGAAGTAGAGGATGTTTCTCAAATTTTTGGAATTTTAGGTGTTGCGCGTTCACAACAAGCAGTTTATAACTATATGATTTCACTTTTATCTCCTTCCAAATGGAAACTCTTTGCACTCAATAGAAGCTCCTTTTATGATCTACAAGCAGAGTTTTCAATACAATGGCAAAAGATTCTCACACATCTTAATATTAACGATAAAGAGATTCAAAATGCCATTACCCTACTTCCTGCAAGCATCATTGTCTCTGAAGCACTTTTTTGCGAAAAGCTTGATGATGTAAAACTCCTTCGTAGTGTAAATGAGATTGATCTCAATACTATTCTTATAAGACTTTGCAGTCTAGATCTCTTTGACATCTGCCAAATAATAGCTACAAAATGGAATATGAGTAAAAAAAGTGCCTTTATTGTACAGGCTTCAAGTGGTATGAAGCCATCAAAAGATGAGCAGATAAATAGGCTTGGAAAATGGATGCATCTACTGCTCTTTTTTACACTTTCAAAACCTGAATATATAAACGCAGGACTCAATGATTTTATAGATTTTCAAATAGAGTATGTGCAAGAGATATATGATGATTTTGCACAACTCATGGAAATTTCATGAGAGCAGTAGTAAAAAATGGCATAGGTGTTTTTTATCCGCAAGGTTTTTTAGATGGCAATTCAAGCACAGCACTTTTAAGCATCGATGACATAAATGCAACCCTCAAAAGTAATGCAGATATTATACTCGTATCACTAAAAAGAGTAGTATTTTTTAATCGTAATGGGCTTGATACTTTTATAAAAATGTTCAATAAAGTTCGTAGTACCAAGCATATAATAGTAGGTTTTTGTGATTATGACACGAAAAAGTACCAAGCCATACAAAAGTTTTACAAAAATGAACTTACATTTTCACTTTTTAAGACACAAGAGATTGCAAATCTTTTCTCTAATGGTTATAAAAATCAAGAAAAAAATGTACTGCTTTATAGTGATGATAAATCTCAAAGAACAGCTATGGCCATTGAACTGCATGATAATGGACACAATCCAATAGTGGCTCAATCTCAAGAAGAATTTCTAGAAAAAGTAAAAAATAAAGATGCTTATGATGTAATTGTAGATGAGTCATATTTAGGACAGATGGGGCAACAAGTAGCGACACGAGTAACGGGCAATGCCATTATATATACCCTCTCTTCATTTCTTGATGCTGAAATGGGTAATACCTTTAACATAGCATATCATAACAACTCTTTGAATGTAGGTTTTAGACTCTTTATATTTGATGCTTATAAAGTAGTAAGTATGAATGTTCATGCACTCAACTTTTTTTCCAAATTAGCCTCTGCTGCGGCAGAATATAATGCTACTATCTGTTTTGTAGGTATGACCTTTGAAAAGACTCCTATAACTTTTAAAGAAACGCTTGAAGATTCTGGCATACTCTTTTTTGAGCAGATGAATGACATTTTAGAAAATAAAGAACTCCTTGATGAACTTGGTGCAAGCAGCGCAACAGGAGGAAAGAACAAGCGTTCCCTTAACAAGGTAATCGTTTCAGAACTAGCAAATTTTGTTGATGCGACTGTAGCAACAATAGAGATGATGACAAATGCAAAGGCAATTAAAGAAGCTGCTAATGTAGATAAAATTAAAATTAAAAATCCAGAAAACAAAATAGCAAGTTCCATTGGATTTTATGGCGATATTGATGGAATGGTAATGCTTGTTTTTCCTATTGATATAGCAAAAAAGGCATGTGAGCTTTTAATTGGTGAGAGTACTGATGATTTAGAACTTATTTTAGACACCCTTGCCGAACTTGTAAACATTGTCGGAGGAAAAATAAAAACACTCCTCTCAGATAAAAATATACATATTAACATTACGCTACCACGAACATATAAAAATATTCAGGGTCTTTTAGAAGTAGCAGGAGAAAAAAAAGGAGTGCAAGTTGATCTCTCTTTTGATAATGACAAATTTCTCTTTTTCTTAACAAGATAAAAGTATCCTCTGTGTATAATGCAAAAATAATTTATTAGTAGGAAAAATATATGAAAGTAGCACCTAGTATTCTCTCAGCTGACTTTGGAAATTTAGAGCGTGATGTCAAAGAGATATGTAAATCAGGATGTGATTTAGTTCATGTTGATGTAATGGATGGACATTTTGTTCCAAATCTTACCATTGGACCAGTCGTGGTATCTGCAGTTGCTAAAGCCGCAACAAAGCCTTTAGATGTACATTTAATGGTTGAGAACAATAGCTTCTTTGTTGATCTGTTTGCACCCCTTAAGCCAGAGTATATATCTTTTCATATTGAATCTGAAAAACACCCTCATAGAGTTATACAACAAATCCGTTCTTATGGCATTAAACCCTCCATTGTACTCAATCCAAACTCCCGTCCAGAGGAGTTAGAATATCTTTTAGAATTTTTAGATATGGTTCTTCTTATGAGTGTTAATCCTGGTTTTGGAGGACAGAGTTTTATTGATACTGTTATTCCAAAGGCAAAAAAATTACGACAGATGATAGATAAAATCAATCCTGATTGTCTTATTGAAGTCGATGGTGGGGTAAGTGATAAAAATATCCAATTACTTAAAGATGCAGGAGTTGATGTTGTTGTTGCAGGCAGTTATGTTTTTAAACATAAAAATCGAAAAGAAGCTATTGAGAGTTTACAAATTTAATGCGTTGTAAAATCTGTGGCATAACTTCCTACGAAGATGCAATGCTTGCCCTCAATGCTGGAGCAAATGCACTTGGTTTTGTCTTTTATGAAAAATCTCCACGCTATATTACCCCCAAAAAAGCGAAGAACATCATTAAAAGATTGCCACCCTTTGTTGAAAAAGTTGCACTTTTTGTAAATGTAGATGCTGGGTTTATAAATGAAATATGTAACTATACAGGGGCAACTCTAGCTCAAATTCATTTTGATGCAGATGATGATTTATACACGAAACTTACAATTCCCTATCTAAAAGTTATTCGTGCCAAAAACAGAGATGATATTTTAAAATACAGTGATGAATATAGATTAGTAGATGCCTATTGTGAAGCGTATGGTGGAGCAGGAAAACGACTCAACATTGAATGGTTCGACAATCTTGATTGCTCAAAGATTATCTTAGCAGGTGGACTCAATGCTCAAAATATTTCAGAGTTAAAAAAATATAATTTTTATGCTTTTGATGTAAGTAGTGGTGTTGAATCTTCAGCTGGAAAAAAAGATGCACAAAAAGTTAGAGAGTTTATAAACCATGCTAAGTAAAGATATAGGACTTGATGCAAAAAGCATTGCAAGACTCTCAAAAAAAGGGCTTTCTCTTAAAACACTCAAAGATCAAATAAATGAAGAGCTAGATATAACACTAGAACTTTGGAGGGCGCAAGGAGTTAATGTTATAAAAAAACATGGCTCTTTTTTCTTTGATACTGCGTTTATAGATATAAACGAAGCAGAATTTTGTATTGTAGATATTGAAACAAATGGCTCAAAAATAGAGAAGCACCAGATTATTGAACTCGCAGCAATAAAAGTAAAAAATGGAAAGATTATTGATAGATTTGAAAGTTTGGTGCAAGTAAGTGAAATAAACACACATATAACGGAACTTACAGGAATTAAAGCATCTGACACAAAAGATGCACCAGAATTAAAAGAAGTGCTTATAGCGTTTAAACTTTTTTTAGGAGATGCTGTTTTTATAGCCCATGATGTAAAATTTGATTATGGATTTATCTCTCAAAGTTTACAAAAAGTTGGCTTTGCACCTCTGTTAAATAGAAGTCTCTGCTCTCTTGCATTAGCTGAGAGAACTATTACTTCTTATAGATATGCACTCTCCTATTTAAACGACACATTCCATCTTAATCCAAATCCAAGACATCATAGAGCTATGAGTGATGTCATAACAACATATGGACTATTTTTACTAAGTTTAGAGAATATATCTGAAGAGATAAAAAGTATAGAAGATTTGGTAAGATTTTCAAAAGAGGCTCCAAGACGCAAGCGTCCTAAATTTGATCCTCTCCTAGAGCAAGAAGAGAAAGACTAATCTTTAATCTCTTCCTCTTTCGTATCTTTCTCTATTTTTTCTTTTTTCTCGTCGTTATCATTTTTTGATTTTAAGAAGTTATCAAGCAAAGATTTACTTTCTGGCTCATCACTAGTGTCTCTAAATTCACCAGGTTTAGTAAGTTTTGCATAACGAGCATCCATTCTCTCTTGAGAACTCATCGCTTTAAGCTTTTTTACTTCATCTAAAAAGTACTGTTTTAAAACTTCAGCAGCTTTTTCTTTTTCACGATGTGCACCAATAAGAGGTTCATCAAGTACATCATCAATAAGATCAAGCTCTTTTAAATCACCACTTGTAATTTTTAGAGCATTTGTTGCTGTTTCCACTTTTTTAGGGTCATTCCAAAGAATTGCTGCACAACCCTCAGGAGAGATAATACTAAAAATAGAGTAACGCATCATTGCAAATTTATCAGCGACACCAATCGCTAATGCCCCACCAGAACCACCTTCGCCTATCACTACTGAAATAGTAGGAATTTTAAGCTCTGCAAATTCAAGCAAGTTCCTTGCAATTGCCTCACTCTGATTTCTCTCTTCAGCACCAATTCCAGGATATGCACCCGGAGTATCCACAAGCATAAAAACTGGAATATTAAATTTTTCAGCAAGTTTTGCAGCACGCAATGCTTTTCTATAACCTTCAGGATGTGGCATACCAAAATTTCTTTTGAGTTTATTTTTAGTACCACGCCCTTTTTGTTCACCAATTAGCATGACTTTTTCATCGCCAATATAACCCATATAGCAAAGAATAGCAGGATCATCACGGAAATGTCTATCTCCATGAATTTCATACTTATCTCTCATGATAAGATTTATGTAATCAAGAGCATATGGACGGTCAAGATGACGAGCTAACTGCAATTTTTGAAAATCTGAAAGATTCTTATAAATTTTTGCAACTTCTTTATCTAACTTTTTATTCAACTCTTCAGCAGCAACTTCATCATGACGCACATGTGCAGAAACTATATCTTCTTGAATAAACTTAATTTTATGTTCGAAATCTAAGTATGTAGCCAAATTAAATCCTTATTGCTCTAGATTTTTTTGAAAATAACAACGCCATTTGTTCCACCAAATCCAAATGAATTTGACATAACGACATTTAACTCTGCTTTTCTAGCACCCTCTGTAACATAATCCAAATCACAATTCTCATCAGCTTTCTCAAAATTGATAGTAGGAGGAATAATTCCATCTCTCATAGCCATTAAACATGTTACTGCTTCAATACCACCTGCAGCACCAAGGCAGTGACCAATTTGACCTTTAACTGAACTCATTGGAGGACAGTTCTCTTTTGAACCAAGAAGTGCTTTTAGTGCAAGTGTTTCATTTTTATCATTAATTGCAGTAGAAGTTCCATGAGCATTGACATAGTCAAGTTTTGGTTCGCCTGCCATTTTATATGCTGCTTTCATAGCACGAGATGGACCATCAAGAGACGGTGTAGTAATATGACTAGCATCACCACTCTCACCAAAGCCTATAATTTCACCATATATCTTTGCACCACGAGCCTTAGCAGCTTCGTACTCTTCAAGAACTAATGAGCCAGCACCCTCTCCCATTACAAAACCATCACGGTCTGCATCAAATGGACGAGAAGAGTGTTTTGGGTCATCATTTCTGGTGGAGAGGGCTTTCATAGCAGCAAAACCACCAACACCAGCACCAGTAATTGCAGATTCTGCAGCAACTACTAACATTCTCTCTGCACCATTACACATAATAGTTTTAACAGCTTCATTTATAGAGTGTGTTCCTGCTGCACAAGCAGTTACACTAGAGAGATTTGGACCCTTTGTACCATGAGCAATAGAAACAAACCCACCAAGCATATTTACAAGCGCACCAGGGATAAAAAATGGAGAGATTCTTCGAGGACCTTTTGTCGCTATAATAATTGAATTTTTTTCAATTGAAGGCAATCCTCCTATACCTGATGCTGCACTTACACCAAATCGTTCCATATCAATATCATCACCAATATTAGCATCTTCCATAGCTTCTTTAGCAGCTTTAAGACCTAAATGAATAAATCTATCTGCTTTTTTCACCTCTTTTGGAGCCATAACAGTTGCAGGATCAAAATCTTTTACTTCTCCAGCTATTTGAACACTATATTTTTCTGGATCAAAAAGAGTGATAGTATCAATACCGCATGCACCCTCACACATTGCTTTGAATGCGCTTTCTTTATCATTACCAACAGAATTTATCATTCCTAAACCAGTTACTACTACTCTTCTCATTCCCTTCTCTCCATCATAATATAAAATATAAATACTTTTAAAAGCCAATTTTTTACAAATTAGCTACCAAAAATATTTTTCAACCAAAGAGAGAATTGCTCTTTGATTGTAACATAGACTATTTACTTTCTATATAGTTAACAACATCTTGTACAGTTTGAATTTTTTCAGCTTCATCATCAGGAATTTCAATATCAAATTTCTCTTCAAGTGCCATTACTAATTCAACTACATCAAGGCTGTCTGCACCTAAATCTTCTACGAATTTTGCGTCTTCTTTAACTTCGTCTGGGTTAACGCTTAATTGTTCTACTACTACTTCTTTAATATCGTCTAAAAGTGCCATTATAGCTCCTGTTTTTTAAGTTTAAAATCTCGTAATTGTAGCATAAAAAACTTAATTTATGCCATATTCATCCCACCATTTACTTTTAAAGTTTCTCCAGTGATATAACTAGCATAATCAGAAAGTAAAAAAGCAACTGCTTCAGCAACTTCATTTGGATTTCCAAAACGCTTCATAGGAATTTTAGAAGTAAATGACTCCTTAACCTCATCGCTTAACACCTCGGTCATCTCTGTTGCAATGAAACCTGGAGTCACACAATTAAAACGAATACCACTTGTAGCCGCTTCAATTGCAAATGATTTTGTCATAGCAATTGTTCCACCTTTACTCGCAGCATAGTTTGTTTGACCACCATTTCCAGTCTCTCCAACAATTGATGCAATATTTACAACAGCACCAAATTTTTTCTTTCGCATCACTTTCATAGATTCACGACAACCAATAAACGAAGATGTAAGATTTGCATTAATTACAGAGAGAAAATCATCAATTTTCATACGGAGTGCAAGTTTATCATTTGTAATTCCAGCATTATTTACCATATATGAAAGCTCCCCATCACTTGCTACTATTGTTTTCACAGCATCTACAAATGCAGCCTCATCACTTACATCAAAACCAATTACAGCAGCCGTTCCACCATTTGCTTCTATCTCATCTTTTATAGCATCAGCTTCAACAACACCACTTCTATAGTTTATCCATACTTTTAAACCAAACCCTGCAAGTGTTTTTGCAATTTGCGCACCAATTCCACGACTTGCACCTGTTACAAGTACATTTTTTCCACTAAATTTCATTATTATTACCCTTTAATTTTATTTTATGACTAATTTTTTTCTATAAGACTCTCATCCATCTCAGATGGAACTTCTAATTTCATTAACTCCAGCACTGTTGGAGCAATATTATTAAGTCCACCATTGTTTACTTTTGTAACACCATCAGCATCGACAAAGCACCAAACTTCACCTACTGTATGATTTGTAAGAACATTTCCTGCATCATCTTTCATCTCTTCACAGTTTCCATGATCAGATGTAATCACAAGGGCATAATCTTTCTCTTTTGCCTTGTCCCATATAAGACCAAGCTCTGCATCTACGGCTTCTACTGCTTTTATCGCTGCGTTTATGTCTCCTGTATGGCCAACCATATCGCCATTGGCAAAATTTACAACCACAAAATCATACCCTGCATCCATGGCATCAAGAACAGCTTCACCAACCTCTTTTGCACTCATCTCTGGTTTCATGTCATATGTTTTTACATTTGGAGATGGAATAAGCACTCGCGTCTCATTTTCATACGGTTCATCTATACCACCATTTAAAAAGAAAGTCACATGTGCATATTTTTCAGTCTCTGCCGTATGTAATTGACGAAGTCTTCTATTTGCAATAACCTCTGCCAAGGTGTTTTTAGGAACATCTTTTCTAAACATTACAGGATAGGGGAAACTTTTATCATATTCAGTAATTGTTGCGAGATTTACTTTTATATTTTTTCTTTCAAACGCAGTGAAAGAGTCATCAGCTATAGCCGTTACCATCTCTCTCATTCTATCACTTCTAAAGTTTATGGTAAGCACGGCATCTTCATCTTTCATACCATCATAACCCTCAAATGCAGTCGGTGCAACAAATTCATCTGTCTCATCTAAAGAGTAAGAGTGTTTAATGTAAGCCTCAGGCGACATATTTGTTTTTGGCTCTGCATTTACTATTGCATTATAGCCTCGTTCTATTCTCTCCCAACGATTATCTCTGTCCATTGAGTAAAAACGCCCTGAAATAGTAGCAATTTGCACATTTTCATTTAGATGTTTAGCCACCTCTTGCAGATATTTTTGTGCCGAAGTAGGAGAGACATCTCGCCCATCAGTAATAAGATGCAAAAAAACCTTTTTTCCATATTTTGCTGCAATATCAGCAATACCCATAAAATGTTCAATATGAGAATGAACACCACCATCACTCATAAGCCCAATAAGATGTAATCTCTCAGAACTTTTAAATAAACTCTGTAACACTTCATTTTTTTCAAGAGAAGCATCTTTTAAAGCCAATGATATTTTAACTAAATCTTGATATAAAACTCGTCCACTTCCAATAGTCATATGACCAACTTCAGAATTTCCCATCTGTCCCTCTGGAAGCCCAACACTCAAACCAAATGTATCTATTAATGCGTGTGGAACTTCACTAAAAAGTCTGTCATATGTTGGTGTCGTTGCTTTATAGAAAGCATTGTTCTCAGTTTTTACACTATAACCAATACCATCAGTGATGACTAAAATTGCTTTTTTACTCAATTTTATTCCTATTAGTAAATTTATTTTGTGATTATACTATAATGTCACTTCTGTTTTACAAATGACTTCATTTTTATAGGATATACATTGTTATACTGGTTACACACTCTACTTGACATCAACATTTTAGGCTACATTACTATTCGTGCAGGTTTTGCATTTTTTATCGCTCTTTTCATTACGCTTTTTTTAATGCCAAAGTTTATTCGATGGGCACAGAGGACATCAAGTGTCCAACCAATCAACGAATGGGCACCAAAAAGTCATCAGGCAAAAGTTTCCACACCAACAATGGGTGGAGTCGTTTTTGTAGGGGCAACACTCTTTGCTTCTCTGCTTACAATTAAATTAAATAACGCATATGCACTTGGTGGATTACTAACACTCACACTTTTTGCCCTCATCGGTTTTCAAGATGATTTTGCTAAAATTAAAAAACATGAAAACCTTGCAGGTCTTAAAGCACGAAGTAAATTTCTTTTACAAATCATCTCTGCACTTTTAGTCGCCTCTTTTTTATGCTTTTATGCTCATTTTAATACTGATTTATATGTTCCATTTGTAAAGAATCCTCTCTTTGATATGGGTAATTTGGCACTTATTTTATGGGTAGTGGTTATAGTTGCTGCTTCAAATGCAGTCAATTTAACAGATGGACTTGACGGTCTTGCAACTGTTCCTTCTATTACTGCTCTCTCTTCATTTGCTATTATCATTTACATTACAGGAAACATAAAACTGAGTTCTTACCTTCTGATGCCAAACTTTCAAGTAGGCGAAGTTGCTATTATAGCAAGTGCATTTATTGGTGCATTAAGTGGTTTTTTATGGTACAACTGCCATCCTGCAGAGGTTTTTATGGGAGATAGTGGTTCACTCACTATTGGAGCATTTTTAGGATATCTTTCTATTATTAGTAAGAGTGAATTACTACTACTTCTTATTGGTTTCATCTTTGTTATAGAAACTCTCTCAGTTATACTCCAAGTTGGCAGCTACAAACTACGCCAAAAACGCATCTTTTTAATGGCACCAATTCACCACCATTTTGAGATGAAAAACTGGGCAGAAAATAAAATCATTGTCCGTTTTTGGATTATTGCCATACTTTCAAATATTTTAGCACTTATAACACTTAAAATTAGATAATGATTAGGAATAGATTAAAGTTTTAAATCTATTCCTACTACACTATCAATTCCTTTACTTTTAATATCCTCACCAAATTCAATAGAGGCATTTTTATAAACATTTTGCATGGAACCATTATATCTTTCTTTCAAAATTAATGATTTCCCACCCACCTGTTTTCTACCATCAAAAACAGAAATATTCAAAGTTAAAACAGCTATTGCTACATAATCATCACTAATATTATCTGTAACATTTACAATAATTTGTACAGCATTCTTTTTTGAGGGAACAACTCTAAAACCTTTTTGTGCAAGAAAATTTCTCAATTTTTCTACAAACTTCTTTGACTTCAAATTACCAGAAATAAAGAACTGTAATCTATCTGCTTCGTGCATAAAAGTTTTATTTATAAAGAAAACAAATTGAAGATTTTTCTTTTTGTTAAAAGTTTTATCAAGTTCACTAAGCATATAAATTGTACTCAATAAAGATTTAGCCTCTTTTGACAACTCTTTCTTTTTATTATACCTATTAATAGCATTCATACTTTTTGATGCTTTCAAAGCTTCTCTAATACTCTTTTTTTTCACATCAAGTTCTGATTTTAAGCCACTTATAAACTTCTGTTTATCTACTTCAATCATTACAGCAAACTCTCTATAATTCACTTTATACGATTTAATCACTCTATAATTATTTATTTTTATCTTAGATACATCGGCTTTAATATTACTTGTAGTTTCTAAATTTGCATAAGCACCATCAACTTTTTGTGTACTCTCATATGATGATTCTATTGTTGTCCCTAATCTTGATATCATATCATTTAAGGCTGCATTTATAGCTCCTTCACGATTTCCAGCAATACCAAGACCATACATATATTGAGAATTATCATTTGGAAGTACAGAGTTTACCCATGCTGGAATTTTTTTTTGTTTCACAACAGGTTTAGGGCTAGATGCCCCACAACCTGTTAAAAACATTAAGAGTGATAAAAAAAATACACTTTTTATTATTTTCATAGTATTATTTTGCACTCATTTGTTTTTTAGCTTCTTCACGCTTTGCAATTAATTGATCTATTCTATTTACTGCTAAATTAATCTCTTCAACAGGTTCTACAGTTAAATCATCTGCAATTTTATAAAGATTTTTTGCTTTTTTCAAATTTCCAGTTGCCTCATATACTACACCTAAATCATAAGCAACAACATAACTTTTCCCATCTAAACTATCCATTAGTTTATTTAAAATTTTCTTTGCTTTGTCATAACGAGCTTGCTTAATATATTCAAGTGCAATTTCAAGTTTTTTTGATTGAGCATCTGTCACATCATCTAACTTAATTTTATCTAAAAGTGTCACTGAAAAATATATATAATTCGGAGTCAATTTATATACGAATTCATGTGCAATTTCTGATGATAATTTATTAAGAGCTTGTCCTTTTGAAAGTATTTGCTTTGGACCACTATTCAAGCTTAAAAGACCAAGATTGAGTTGACCTGCTTTACATGAATCAGCACTATAATCTTTTGTAAGAGTATCTCCATAAATAATAGCCCCAGTCTCAACATTAACAATATTAATATTTGCAGAAACAGTAGCTTTTGTAGTGTCACATTTTACTTTATAATATCTATATTGAGCACATCCACTTCCATCTTTATAATATTGAAGACATTTCTCTTTATCTTCCATATATGAGCCACTTTCAGCATTTGCAGATGCAACTTCACCATTAATAATTGCTTGTGCTCCAATTAACTCACCAACTTTTGCACTTGTTGCCGCATCCATAAGTTCAGATGATTGCAATTTTTGTTCTGCTATAATTTTTGCCATATTTTGTCTACTTAAAACTGTAAAATATTTTTTATTATTAAGTTTTTGATTAGAAAGTTCTGCTTCTATTTTACCAGAAAGCCCTATATGATCATTTTTAAATGCACTCACTGCAACCTTTTTCTTTGATGCCATTGCACCAACTTCAGCAGGTTGCAATGCTCTTATACGTACCTTTTGGGCACATCCAGAAGCAAGCAATATTACAGCAAGTGCTCCAAGTGTTATTTTAATAGATTTATTCATCTATTTATCCTTTATATTAAAATTAAACGTATTTTAGTTAAATTAATTTTAATTCTTGATTAATTTACAGTATGTAAGCTAGTTTTCAGTATATAATAGATATAATTTCGCTCTTTAAAAGATGGCCAATTAGCTCAGTCGGTAGAGCAACTGACTGAAAATCAGTGTGTCCTTGGTTCGATTCCGAGATTGGCCACCACCTTTTAAAGAAATAATTTGTTTTATACTTACAAAATTACCGTGGCCAATTAGCTCAGTCGGTAGAGCAACTGACTGAAAATCAGTGTGTCCTTGGTTCGATTCCGAGATTGGCCACCACCTTTTATATCATTTTCATTTAATTATTTACTTTATAAACCATATTTTTGATATAATAGATTTAATATTTGTATAAACACTTTGGGGCTGACCTGGTTTCGACGGGATTTAGTAGCTCTCAACTGCATGTCGGACTGAGCAATTCCGTTATACGGCTCACAATTGCTTAAACGCAAACAATACAAATTATCGCCCAGCTTTAGCAGTAGCTTAAGTTTTATCCCCTCGAAAGAGGCGGGCTGCTTCACCTGCAGATTCTAAATAAGCAGGATTTTGAAGTATAACCCTTCATTTAGATATATTTTAAGTGTGTCTCCACTTAAAATGAATCCTTAGAGGCTGGTCTTGCGTAGCTTTGCAGGTTGTGTGAAGCAAGATAAGATAAAACAATCTTTCTAAGCATGTAGGCGTTGGGAGTAGCTAGGTTTCGGACTGGAGTTCGATTCTCCACAGCTCCACCAAAATTCCATTTTTTAATCCTCATAAAACAGCCATAAATGCACTAAAAACTCCATAACATAGGCTTCTAATCTACTTTTTTCTTTTACTACTATTTGATAGCATTATATAAAACAACACTCTCTTTTCCTAACTTCTCTTGAGCAGGTAAATAGTAGCTGAAATTATTCTCTCTTATTTGGGAACTGAGTGGAAGAACTACTACATCGTTATATGATGTTTCACCGAGCATTCTATTTAAAAAATTGTTTTGAAAGATAAGCACAGGTCTAATTTTA
>JALSWC010000233.1 GCA_027060825.1 Sulfurimonas sp. | reverse complement strand
GAGGGCTTAGCAATATCAGCAAAAAGACAAACTGTTAGTACAAGTGGTCTCTCAAATAAAATAGATCAACTTGGTAAAATGGATTTAGGAGTTCATATTGCAATATCACTTCATGCAGTAGATGACAAATTAAGATCTGAACTTATTCCAATGAACAAAGCACACAATATAAACTCCATTATAGAAGCTGTAAAACGCTTTCCAATAGACACACGCAAGCGTGTTATGTTTGAGTATCTTGTTATTAAAAACAAAAATGATGACCTTGGTAGTGCTAAGAAACTTGTTAAACTGCTTTCTGGTATTAAAGCAAAAGTCAATCTTATATTTTTCAATCCTTATCCAGGGACACCCTATGAGAGACCTAGCCGTGAAGATATGGTGAACTTTCAAGAGTATCTTATTAGTCATGGTTTACTATCTACAATACGCGATTCTAAAGGTATTGACATCTCCGCAGCTTGTGGTCAATTAAAAGAAAAAAATCAAGATGAAATTAACAAATAAATAACAAATTGAAGAGTATAATTGCTAAAAATTTATTAAAGGCTTATTATGGGTGATTTTACTGGCGTAGATATTGGAGAAGTGATTTTATTGGTTACTGTATTTACTGTTGGAGTTGGTGGTTTTATTTGGGCAGCACTGAAAGAGGACTAAAATGAAGACGACCAACACACCAGGGAGGTCGTCCATGAGTGTAATAATACCCTACTAATCTTAAAAAAATCTATCTTTTATCTCTTTCATTCACACATTGTTCTAACTTGTGAATACTTTACAACTTTTCATCCTATAAATTTCAAAACTTCTTAAAATATTAAGTTTTTTTTTATATAAATTTAAACTTATAAAAATATTTGCATAGGCTTAAAGTGCCTATTTTAGGGAATAAGAGAGTTATACACATCTTATTCACATATTTTAAAAGAAAAAATCGTTCTACTTTGAAAAGTTATTCACATATGGGAATAACTTTTTCAAAAACAGACTATTATTAGACTTCTTGCAAACTCTGCATAGCCACTCTCTCAAAATTAACTTTACTTTTAATATTATACTTTTTATCATAAAGTTCAAACTCTAATTCACTTGCATGAAGCAGAAGCCTTGTTGCACCAGAATTTTTAATTCGATCTTGTGGTGTGAGTTCTCTATCTAAAAAACGAACTATATTCTCTTCACTCTGTCCATAAATTGGATCACCAACGATTGGATGTTTCACGTGAAACAGATGTACTCGTATTTGGTGTTGTCTTCCTGTATGTGGTGAACACTCAATGAGTGTCATGTCTTTATCTGCAAAATAGTGCAAAGGTCTAAAATCTGTTTTTGATGGCTTTCCAGTGGGATCAACTTTTACAACCATTCGCACCAATGCACTCTCAGCTTGAAATCGTAAAAGTGGCTCTTGCACACAAAACTCCTCTTTTACCTCTCCATGAACAAGAGCCAAATACCTCTTTTGCATCTCTCTCTCTTGAAACATCATCTTAATATCTCGCTCACTCTGTCTGTTTTTCGCACATAAAACAAGCCCACTTGTCTCTTGATCTATTCTATGTGCAATATTTGCATCTCGCCCAAATTGGAACTTCAACTCATCAATAAGAGAGTAGGGTGTCTTTTTACTTTGCGGGTGAATAAGAACACCACTTGGTTTATCAAAGACTACAAATTCTTTCTCTTCAAAAGTAGGTTTTAATCCTTTTGTAATAGGTTCAAAGTATATAAACTCAAACTCTCCCTCAATTTCACCTGCAGTTTTTAGCATCTCTTTACCATCTACAAGCAGACGACCTTTTGATATAAACCGTTGTGCATCTCTTTGGCTATATCCTAACTCATTCATCAAATAGAGAAAAGCTTTTTGTCTCTTTTGTACAAACATTTTTTTTCTTACGAATGGCAAATTATACCTCCTTTTTAATCAACTTTTTACAATAATTTCTGTAAAATAAATACGAATTTTAGCATAAAAGGCAAATATATGATTGACAGATATTCTCGTCCAGAAATGGCATCAAAATGGACATACCAAGCAAAGTACCAAGCATGGTTAGATGTGGAAAAAGCAGTAGTAAAAGCATGGGCAAAACTTGGAAAAATCCCTCAAGATGATGCTGATAAGATTGTTGCAAATGCAGGATTTGATATTAAACGCATAGATGAAATAGAAGCTGTTACTCGTCATGATCTTATAGCCTTTACAACATCAGTTTCAGAGACTTTAGGTGATGAATCACGCTGGTTTCACTATGGAATGACATCTTCTGATACTATTGACACTGCTGTAGCATTGCAAATGAAAGACTCTTTATCACTTATTATTGAAGATGTAAAAATGATTATGGAATCTATTAAAAAACGAGCAATGGAGCATAAAATGACGCTTATGGTTGGTCGCTCTCATGGTATTCATGGAGAGCCTATTACATTTGGTCTTGTTCTTGCTGTTTGGTATGATGAGATGAAACGCCATTTAGAGAACTTAGAACAGACTATGGAAGTTATTTCTGTTGGTCAAGTAAGTGGGGCTATGGGAAACTTTGCACATGCACCATTAGAACTTGAAGAATATACTTGTAAAGAGTTAGGGCTTAAACCTGCACCTGTTTCAAACCAAGTAATTCAAAGAGACCGTTATGCGCGTTTGGCTTCTGCTTTAGCACTTATGGCATCTTCTATAGAAAAATTTGCAGTTCAAGTTCGCCACTGGCAACGAACAGAAGTATATGAGTGTGAAGAGTATTTTGCAAAAGGACAAAAAGGTTCTTCTGCAATGCCACATAAACGAAATCCAATTTTAACTGAAAATATCACAGGTCTAGCAAGAATGATCCGTGCTTATGCAGCACCAGCTATGGAAAATGTAGCACTTTGGCATGAACGAGACATTAGTCACTCATCTACTGAGCGTTTTTGGTTGCCAGACTCTTTCATCACATCTGACTTTATGCTACACCGTATGAATGGTGTTATAGCTAACCTAACAGTTTACCCTGAAAATATGATGAGAAATCTCAACTTAACAGGAGGACTTGTCTTTTCACAACGCGTTTTACTTGAACTACCACTCCAAGGTGTAAGCCGTGAAGATGCCTATAGAATTGTACAAAGAAATGCTATGAAAGTTTGGGAAGAGATACAACAAGGTCGTCCAACTACAAATGAAAAAGGTGAATCACTTTACCTTAATCATCTTTTAGCCGATGAAGAGCTAAGAAGTAAACTAAGCGAAGAACAAATTCGTGAGTGTTTTAACTATGATTATTACACAAAAAATGTAGATAATATTTTCAAAAGAGTATTTGGAGAATAGGAACAATATGATAACAGTTATAAAAAGAAATGGAAGAACCGAACCTCTTGACATTTCAAAAATACAAAAATACACTTCTGCAGCAGTAAAAGACTTATACAATGTAAGTCAAAGTGAACTGGAAGTTGATGCACAAATTCACTTCCGTGATGGTATAACATCAAAAGAGATTCAAGAGACACTTATAAAGACAGCAGTAGATAAAATTGACATTGATGCACCTAACTGGACTTTCGTTGCATCTCGTCTTTTTCTATTCAATCTTTACCATCAAGTAAATGGTTTTACAGGCTATTCATCTTTAGCAAAATATTTTGAAAAAGGTGAAAAAGAGGGGCGTATTCTTTTAGGTCTTAAAGAGATGTATGACCTTGATGCACTCCAAAAGCACATTAAACCAGAGCGTGATTTACAGTTTAATTACCTTGGAATTAAAACACTTTACGATAGATATCTTATAAAAAACAGAGATGCAAACCCTATAGAGCTACCGCAACATATGTTTATGGCAATTGCAATGTTTTTAGCACAAAGAGAAGAAAATCGTCAAGAGTGGGCAATAAAATTCTATAACATGATAAGTAAGTTTGAAGTTATGTTAGCAACACCAACACTCTCAAATGCAAGAACACCACGCCACCAACTTAGTTCATGTTATATTGGTTCTACTCCTGATAACATTGAGGGAATTTTTGATGCCTATCAAGAGATGGCAATGCTCTCTAAATTTGGTGGTGGTATTGGTTGGGATTGGACACAAGTTCGCTCTATGGGTTCATTTATTGATGGACATAAAAACGCAGCAGGTGGAACAATTCCATTTCTAAAAATAACAAATGACATAGCAATAGCCGTTGATCAACTTGGAACTCGCAAGGGTGCTATAGCTGTCTATCTTGAGCCATGGCATATTGATGTCAATGACTTTTTGGATTTGAAGAAAAACTCTGGTGAGGAGCGTCGCCGTGCGCATGACCTCTTTCCTGCTATGTGGCTTAATGACCTCTTTATGCAACGCGTTCAAGAGGATGCAATCTGGACACTTTTTGACCCTTATGATGTACGAGAGCTGACAAACCTCTATGGAGACGATTTTAACAAGCGTTATAGAGAATTAGAACAAGATGAAAGCCTTATAAAAGAGAAGATAAAAGCAAAAGATTTATGGAAAAAAATTCTTACTTCTTACTTTGAAACTGGCTCACCATTCTTATGTTTTAAAGATAACGCTAACCGTGCAAATCCAAACGACCACTTTGGTGTTATACGAAGTTCTAATCTCTGTACAGAAATTTTTCAAAACACACAGCCAAATCACTATAAAATAAAATTTATCTTTGAAAATGGTGAGAGTGTTAGTTATGAAGAGAATGAAATAGTTACGGTTGATAGTAGCATAGAGAAACTAGCGAAAAAAGTAACTGCACTAGATTCACTTGGTGGTATGCAAATTTTTGTTGTTGAAAAAGAGAAAATAGATGGTGCAACTGCTGTATGTAATCTTGCTTCAGTAAATCTCTCTAAGGTAAATACAAAAGAGGAGATTGATAGAATTGTTCCTACTGCTATTCGCTGTTTAGATAATGTAATTGATTTGAATTTTTATCCTGTTGAAAAGGTAAAACGAACAAATATTAGAAGCCGTTCTATTGGTCTTGGTGTTATGGGTGAAGCACAAATGCTTGCAGAAGCTGGCATTATGTGGGGAACTCAAGAGCATTTTGATAAAATAGATGAAGTTATGGAAGCAGTTTCATACAATGCTATCTCTGCATCTTCTGACCTCTCTTTAGAAAAAGGTGCCTATCCTGAATTTGAAGGGAGTAAATGGAGTAGGGGAATTTTTCCTCAAGATAACGCTAATGCAGAAGTTATTAATCTTGTCGATCGTGGTGGACTTTTTGCTTCAAAGTATGAGTGGAATGCACTTCGTGAAAAAGTAAAAAAACAGGGAATGAGAAACGGTTACCTTATGGCTATTGCACCAACAAGTTCTATCTCTATACTTACAGGAACTACGCAGGCTATTGAGCCAGTATTTAAACGCAAGTGGTCAGAAGAGAATTTAAGTGGACTTATTCCTGTGGTTGTTCCAAATCTCTCTCCTGAGACATGGAGTTACTACACACCAGCATATGATTTAAACCAAACTCTTTTAATAAAAGCAGCAGCTATAAGACAAAAATGGATAGATCAAGGACAATCACTCAATATCTTCATTACACTTGATAAAGCAAGTGGAAGATACCTCAATGAAATATATATGCTTGCTTGGAAATTAGGTTTAAAATCTACTTACTATCTGCGTTCACAATCACCGGAGATGACAAATGATGTAGAAGACAGATCTATGGAATGTATAGGTTGTCAATAAAAAATAAGAGTGTTATAATATAGATAATAAACTATAAAAGGAATGTAACCATTAGCTAATACTTGACAAAATGTATAATTATATAATATACTTTTGTTATGTATTCAATAGGAAAGTTTAGCCAACTGATAGGCAAAAGTGTATATACTTTAAGAGTTTGGGAGAAAAATGGTAAATTAATCCCTGCATATAGAACAAAAGGTAATCAAAGAATGTATAGTGAAGCTCAATTAAATGAAGTTTTACAAATACAAGCACCATCAAATAAAATAAATGTAGGGTATGTAAGAGTATCCACTAATCATCAAAAAGATGATTTACAAAGACAATATGAAATGATGGAATTATATTTATCTCAACAAGGAGAAGAGTTTAAAATTATAAGAGATATTGGAAGTGGTATTAATTATAAAAAAGCAGGTTTAAAAGAATTATTGAAATTAATATCTAACAATCAAGTAGATAAGCTTTTTATATCTTTTAAAGATAGATTAGTACGATTTGGTTTTGAGCTGATAGAAGAGATATGTAATTTGCATAATGTGAAAATAGTTGTCATTAATAGTTCTGAAGATACATCAGATGAACAAGAAATGATAGAAGATATTATGAATATTATACATGTATTTTCTTGTAGAATAAATGGCAAAAGAAGTCATATTAATAAAAGGATTATAGAAAACTTGATAAAAGCTAATAAAACTTAATATAATGCTCTTATAAATAAAAACGGAGATATATTATGTTACTAGCTCATAAATTAGAACTTTATCCGACTAAAAAACAAAGTGATTATTTATTTCACTGTGTAGCTAATAGAAGATATATGTATAATCAGCTAGTAGAATATTATAGAGAACACGGAAAACTTACTAAAAAAGAAAGTGTTGAGATTGTAAAAGATTATAGAAATAATTTTGAGTGGCTTCAAGATGTATCAACTAGAGTAATTAGAAATACTGTTGATGATATTGATAAAGCTATAAAAAGAGGGTGGACATCAGAAGCTAAAGCTAAAAGAAAAAAAGCCTTAGCTTGTGCTGTTACTGCTAAACAAAAAGCGAGAGCAGTTCATTATATGTTACCATCTTTCAGTAAGAGAGGCGTTAATGATAGTTTTGCTATAAGAGAGAAAGAGAAAATTAAAGTATCTGGTAGAAAGTTTAAATTTGAAAAACTACCTAAAGAATTAAGAGAGATAAAAATGAGAGAGTTAATACGATTTAATGGAACTGTTAAACAAGTAACTATCTCACATAGAGCTGGTAAATGGTTCGCTTCATTCTTAATAGAAACAGAAGACATAGAAAAACAAGAATCAAGTTTTGAAAGTGTTGGAGTGGATTTAGGTGTTAAAGAACTAGCTACATTATCAGATGGTAAAATATTCCCTGCTCATAAATCTTATAGTAAAAGAGAAAGAAAATTAAGACAACTTAATAAAAAACTTGCTAGACAAAAAAAGGATAGCAACGGATTTAAAGAGACTAAAGCTAAAATACAAAAACTACACTATTATGTTAGTGAGAGCCGTAAACAAGCACTTCACGAGCTTACAAGTTGGTTAAGTAAAAACTATAAAAGAGTAGCTATTGAAGATTTAGCACCATCAAATATGGTAAAAAATCATAAGTTAGCTAAATCAATTATAGATGCTGGTTTTGGTATGTTTAAAGAACAGATGGAATATAAATGTGAAATGTATAATACTGAACTTGTAATAGTTGATAGATGGTATCCATCATCTAAAACTTGTTCAAATTGTGGAAAAGTAAAAAAAGAATTAAAACTAAGTACACGGACTTACATTTGTGAGTGTGGATTAGTTATTGATAGAGATTTGAATGCAAGTCTAAATATCAATAGATGGCGACCCGTTTAAGCGACATCTAAAACGGAAGTGGAGAAGTGATATTGTTCGCTCTGTGAAGCTTCAATAATATTAACATAAATCACTTACTACAAGACTTATTCTTAGGTTTTGTTAGTATTTTATGAACGGATAGGTGATGAATTATAAAGTTGTGAGTGAAATATTAGGTTTTAAAGATATGCAAGAGATTATTATAGAGCCTATTGATGATTTTTTTTCAAAAATGAGTGATGCTAATAATAAAAATATATCTTTTATTCTCATCAATCCACATCTTTTACGAGAGTATTCTTTTACTCTTCCAAAAGATATAAAAGCTCTTTTAAAAATAGACAATAACACAAATATAACTGTCTATAACATATTACTTATTCAAAAGCCACTGGAAAAATCAACTATAAACTTTTTAGCTCCAATAATTATAAATAACGATAACAAAACAGTTGCTCAAGTCGTTTTAGAACCAAAGCAAAATCCTGATTTTGGTATGGCTGAAAGAATAGAATCTTTTCAAGACAAAAAGGTACTAAAGTAGCATTTCTTTTGTTTTTAAGAATGTATAATTATTTAAAAAAAAGGAATAAATTATGAGAGTAGTATGCCCCCATTGTCTTAGCGTAAATAATGTACCACAAAAAGATAGCTATAAAAAAGCAAATTGTGGAAAGTGTAAAAAGTCCCTCTTAGATACAAAACCTATAGAATTGAACAGTAGTAATTTTGATGAAGTCGTTGTAAATAGTGATATTCCTGTCATTATAGACTTTTGGGCACCGTGGTGTGGACCATGTAAGATGATGGCACCAAATTTTGAGAAAGCTGCAACAAACTTCCCACTTAAGGCACTTTTTGCAAAAGTAAACACTGAAAATGAACAAAATCTAGGTGCTCGTTTTAACATCAGAAGTATTCCGACTATTATAGTATTTAAAGGGGGTCGTGAGGTTGAGAGAGTAAGTGGAGCACTTGATGTAAATGCTCTAGCATCACTCGCTGCTAAATACGCTGTATAACCACTTGATGTAAAATAGTCTGTAACACTCTTTATTTTCTAAGCTTTACCCTCTGAGAGTGTGTAATAGCAACTGCCATAGCATCAGAAATATCTAAAGGCTTTATCTCCTTTTTGATATTTAAAAGACGCTTTACCATAAAAGCAACTTGCTCTTTGTGTGCTTTTCCCTTACCTGTAAGCGCTTTTTTCACCTGCAAAGCAGTATATTCATGAAACTGTCCAAACTCTTGGAGTAATTTTAGCATAATTGCACCGCGAAACTGTGCTAGTTTAATAGTCGTAGCAGGATTATGTGCATAAAATATATCTTCCATCGCTACTTCATCTACAGTGTGATTTTTAAAAATTCGCTCAATTCCTTCTACCATTTGTGGTATCTGAAATTGTAAATTTTCTGCTTTCATTTTAATAAGTCCCGCTTCAATAAGTGAGATTTTTCCATTTTCAAGACAAATAAGGGCATATCCCATATTTCTCGTTCCTGGATCTATTCCTAAAATTGTCATATATTTCCTAAAACCATTTAAAGTGGCGAATTATAGCAAAAAGCTTTCTCTATTCACATTAGTAAAATAGAGTTATTCACACTCTTTTAACCCTATTTTATGCAAACTCATAGTACTATTCACATTAATAACACAAAGTAAGGGCAATATGTGAATATAGGTCAAGAAGTCTTAAAAACACTCAAAGATGAGATAACGGAAGTAGAATACAATAGATATATCAGACATTTAACATATGATATAAAAAAATCCACGAGTGATAGAGCAATTTTTTATGCACCCAATGCTTTAGTTGTAAATTGGATAAAAAATAAATATAGTGATAAACTCGCTCACCTTTTTGAAATAAAAACTGGTTCAAAAGTTTTTGTACAAATTACACTTAAAAATAAAATAGCAGAGAAAAGTGAAATAAAAAAAGTTACAAAAATAAAACAAAATAGCTCACTTTTAAACCAATCTCACTCATTTGACAACTTTATGGTTGGTGGATCCAATCAATTTGCCTATGCTGCTGTAAAAAGTGTAAGTGAGAATGCAGGAAATGTATATAATCCACTTTTTATCTATGGTGGTGTTGGACTTGGTAAGACACATTTAATGCAAGCAGCTGGAAATGTCTTTCAAAATGAGGGAAAAGTTGTTATTTATACCACAGTAGAGCAGTTTTTAAATGATTTTATCCGTCATGTCCGTAATAAAACAATGGAACGATTTCAAGAAAAATACCGTAAATGCGATGTTTTACTCATTGATGATATTCAATTTCTCTCAAATAAAGAGGGAATCCAAGAAGAATTTTTTCATACATTTGAAGCCTTAAAAAATACAGGTAAACAAATAATACTGACAGCAGATAAACATCCTAAAAAAATAGGTGGGCTTGAAGAGAGACTTCAAAGTCGCTTTGAATGGGGACTTGTAGCAGATATTCAACCTCCAGAGTTAGAAACAAAAATTGCAATCATTAAAAAGAAATGTGAAATAAACAAGGTAAAACTCTCTGAAGATATTGTAAATTACATCGCTACTGTCATTGATTCAAATGTTCGTGAAATAGAGGGGATTCTCTCAAAACTTCATGCCTATTCACAACTTATGCATGTTGACATTGACCTCTCTTTTACAAAAAATGTACTCAAAGATCAAATGAATGAAAATAGAGCAAATTTAACTATGGAATCTATTACAGAAATTGTAGCAAAAGATTTAAACATTAAACCAAGTGAAATTCGTTCAAAAGGTAGAAGTAAAAATATTGTCTATGCAAGAAGAATTTGTATCTATATCTCTCGTGAACTTACACAACATACAATGCCACAACTTGCTCAATACTTTGGTATGAAAGACCATACTGCAATTAGCCATACCATCAAAAAAATCAATGATTTAATAAAAGATGATGAAGACTTTAGAGTAAAAATAGAAGAATTAAGTAATAAAATAACTTCAATATAATTTTCATTGTAAAAAAAATTAAAAAAAAAGATATAATTATGAAAGTGAATAGATGTGAAAGATGCCCAAGTAACTCATCACATCTAAGAAAAGCTTGTAGTAGGCTTACAAAAGGTTTATTCACTTATTCACCGACAACTACTACTACTTACTAAAATTATATAAAATATATAGGGATTTTAAAAATGAAAATATCAATATCTAAATCGATATTAGAAAATATACTAATTCATGCAGGACCTTTTTTAGAGAAAAAAGATACTTCTCAAATTACTTCTCATGTATATTTAAATGCAACAGATAATAAGTTAACTTTAAAAGCAACTGATTACGAAATAGGATTTTTAGTTACTACCGATAAAGTTACAATTATTGAAGATGGAAGTATTACAGCAAATGGTAAAAAATTTTTAGACATTGTTAGAATATTAAAAGATGGAGATATAAACCTTGAGGTTAAAAATGATACCCTTTTAATTTCTCAAGGTCACTCAAACTTTAAACTACCAACATTTTCTTATAATGAATTTCCAGAATTTCCATCTTATGAAAATAGCTCAAAAATTTCAATAGATTCACATACTCTTATAGATTCACTAAAAAAAATAACACCTGCAATAGATACTAACAATCCAAAATTTGAACTCAATGGTGCTTTAATAGATATTAAAAAAGAGACAATAAATTTTGCTTCAACAGATACTAGAAGATTAGCAGTTGTTACTATTAATAATCAAAATGATAATGAACTCTCAATAATAATTCCTAAAAAAGCAATTGTTGAAATTCAAAAACTCTTTTTTGATAATATTGAACTTTACTATGATGAAACAAATCTTATTATAAACTCTGAACAATATACATTTTTTACAAAACTTATTAATGGTAAATTTCCAGAGTATTCAAGAATCATACCAAAAGAAACTACTTATAATCTCATTCTTCCAAAAGCTACCATGATTGATTCAATTAAACAAATCACTACCATCTCTACAGATGTAAAAATTACATTTTTTAATGAAATAATTAGTTTTGAATCTTTAAGTGATGATAATATTGAAGCAAAAACAGAAATACCATTTACTACAAATTTTAGTGAACCTTTTTCAATTGCTATTAACTCCAAATATCTTTTAGATTTTTTAAACGCAATCAACTCTTTAGAATTTAGCATTGGTCTTAATGAAGGAAATCTTCCATTTATCATTAAAGATCAAAATTTTATTACAGTCATTATGCCTATAGTTATATAAGCCTCTTAAAGAGATACAACTTCTTTTTAGATAAATTTAGATAAAATATCTCCAATAATGCCAAATATGGCAATGGAGAAGTATTTAATGGAACAAAATTACGGTGCTAGTAATATTAAAGTCCTCAAAGGTTTAGAAGCTGTT
>JALSWC010000232.1 GCA_027060825.1 Sulfurimonas sp. | reverse complement strand
TCTAAAGCAGATTTTCCTGCTAAACGACGCTCACCTTTTAGGTTAAGGCTTACTCCAAATCTTCTTTCGATTTTTTCTACTGGACCTCTATATCTTGCCATCAGTAATCTCCTTAAACTCTACGGCGCTTAGGTGCGCGACAACCGTTGTGTGGTAATGGTGTAACATCTTTCATAAATGTAACAGTAATTCCCTCAATAGCTCCAACTGCTTTAACAGCAGTCTCACGACCTGAACCCGGACCTTGTACTTTAATACCAAGTTGTTTGATACCATGTACTTGTGCTTTTGCTACTGCATCTTCTACTGCAGCTTGTGCAGCAAATGGAGTTGATTTTTTAGAACCTTTAAATCCTAAAGAACCAGCTGAGCTCCAAGCAATCATATTACCCATTTCATCTGTAATTGTTACAAGTGTATTGTTGAATGATGCCGCAATATGAACGATACCACGAGCTACATTTTTCTTTACTACTTTTTTTCTAACAGCTTTTCTTTTTGCCATCTATAATTCCTTACGCTGCTGCGCCGACAGTTTTGCGTTTACCCTTACGAGTACGCGCATTTGTCTTAGTTTTTTGACCACGGCATGGAAGACCACGACGGTGACGAAGACCACGATATGAACCAATGTCCATAAGTGCTTTAATATCCATAGCTACTTTTTTACGCAAATCACCTTCCACCATATGGTTTTCACGGATTTCAGCAGTAATTGCAGCTACATCAGCTTCATTAAGTTCAAAAACTCTTTTATTATAATCAATACTTGTAGCGTCTAATATTTGACGAGAAGCATGAAGGCCTATTCCATAGATATATGTTAGACCATATTCTATACGCTTTTTCTTAGGTAAATCAACACCAGAAATACGAGCCATGGTTATCCTTGTCTCTGTTTATGTTTAGGGTTCTTGCAAATTACTCTTACAATACCTCTTCTTTTGATAACTTTACAGTCATCACACATCTTCTTTACTGAAGCACGTACTTTCATAAGTAGTCCTTTGTTTATATATCTTTACTGCTCTTAGGCAAACTGTATCCCCACAAAATCCGAATAAATCGGTAAGAGTACTCATTTGCCAATACTTTTATCTTTAATATAGCATATATAAAGATAGAAATACTCTTTTTTATGTTAAAACAGTAAAGTGGATGGAAATTATACATAAAATAATGTAAAAGTATTATTAAAGCTCATAAAAAAGCGTTTGATAACCAAAATTAACACATGAAGTGCAATTTTGGTGATTTATACCCCTTTATTAGCATCCCAAATACGAATATGCAATCTATCACTAAAGTTATAGCCTTTTGCTTTACAAAACTCTATAAGAGCCTCTGTATTTGCCTCTACTTCAGCTTTTGTACCACCAACAGGCATACAGTAAACTTTCGTCTTTGGTGAATGAAGTTGTATATTTTCTATCTCATCTTCAAGTGCCATATTGATGGAGTCTCTATCAATCGAAAACTTAAAAAAAGCATCTTTTGCATGAGAAGCTATATTATAAATCACATCGCCACGAATACGCTTAGCTAAAGGTTCATGTGAATTTGCAAGTTTTACAGATAATGCAAATATACACTCTTTATAGATGGGATACTTTTCAAAATCAACATTTAAAGAACCATTTGTTTCAAAGGTAATTTGATGTCCTAAAGAGTGAAGCCTCTCTAAAAACTCTACAAAAATAGGCTCATTGGCATAGATAAGAGGCTCACCACCTGTTAAAACAATATCGACTGCCTTTGGAAGTTCATACAAATCTAAAACAGACAAAAGTTCTTCTACTCTTGTTATTGGAATCCAATTATGAGAAAAATGCTCTTTATTTACGGCATAAACAGTGTCACAGCCTAAAACTTTTACACCATCTTGAGCAACTTCAGAGCAACCAAAACCCTCGCAACGCATATTGCATCCACCAAAACGAAAAAAGAGACTTGGCGTGCCTACATACCTGCCTTCCCCTTGGATAGAGTAAAAATGTTCAACAAGATATATCATCCACCAGTCTCATAAAAGGCACGAGTAGAGACTTCATCATCCTCTCCACCCCAACGGTTTTTTTCTGGTTTTGTACGCACGACCTCTTTTAAAACAGCGGCTGCAGTTTTTATATCGCCTTTTTTGACAGATTCAGCAATACTCATCGCCTCATCAAAATACAAACATGGTATAAGATTTCCCTCAGCTGTAAGTCTTATACGATTGCATTGCTTACAAAAATCATCCCCATAAGGTTCAATAATTCCAAATCTATAACCATTTTCAAGTCTATAATATTTCGCAGGAGAAGCTCCATCATAACCCTCTGAAGTAAAATTATATTTTTCACCTAAGGCCTCTAAAACTTCTTGACCACTCAATTTTGAAATGTTTGCTTTTGCATAGGCATTTTCCATATACTCTATAAAACGCACAGTAATATCTCGCTCTCTACAATACTCAAGCACATCAAATATCTCATCTGCATTCATCCCTTTCATAGGAACCATATTTGCTTTTACTTCCAGCCCAACTTTCAGTGCTTCTTCTACACCTTCAAGCACATTTTTCAGTACATTTCTTCCTGCTATAGCTTCTGCTACTTCAGGTTTGAGTGTATCTATACTTACATTGATGCGTTTAAGACCAGCATCCTTTAATCTTTGTGCAGTGCCTTTTAGTAAAAACGCATTTGATGTCATTGCTAAATCAACATCAGGAGCATAATCAGAAATCATCTTAATAAAAGTATCTAAATCTTCTCGTAAAAGTGGCTCTCCACCTGTAATACGAATTTTTTTCACACCTTCATCAATAGCTACTTTCATAAACTCAAACAGCTCTTCAAAAGAGAGTAAATTCTCTTTTGGAACCCATGAAAAAGGTTTTTCTGGCATACAGTATTGGCATCTAAAATTACATCGCTCCGTTACAGATACACGAATATAATCTACAACTCTATCATAACTATCAATAAGCATTTATCATCCTGTCAAGTTTCACCACATTAAACCATTTCAAAAATAATATTTTGAAATACATCTGGTAAAATATTAAATATTTCAGGCTTCATTTGAAACCAACTCTAAACTAAGTCAAATGAAGTTCTGATATTTCAAAGCTATCTCTTCTATTGAAGTTACAGTATATCAAAAATTCATTTAAATCTACTATGTCATCCCCACAAGCTCCCATCCATGAAACACAAGCACAACTTTTTTAAGCTTTTTACCCTCATTTAAAAACTGTGTTACTATGGTATCTTTTTCATAAATTTCTAATTGTTCTTTTGCCTCTTTAAGTAAACTTTCTATCAACTCTTTTGTTACTTTTGTAGCTCTTTTTATATATTTTAA
>JALSWC010000231.1 GCA_027060825.1 Sulfurimonas sp. | reverse complement strand
CACAAAAGTTTTTAAAAGAAAATACACTTATTTTTTCAAATCTTTATGGACCACTCTTAGGAGGCGATACAATTGCAAACTATAAGATGAAGCAAAACAATACGATAGGAAATATTGCACCAGAAAAATTTTATAAAGAGCGTTTTTCTTATCAGGTTGAGCTTTATCTCAATACTCATGAAGTGCTGGATTTACGAGCTGGATATTATGAGAAATTTTACAAAAGTACAAAACCCTACACAACACTCAAATTTTTAAAAAATGGGAAAACAGTAAGTCATTGGGCAAAAGCTTATAGAGGGATAGTCTTGCGTGAGATAGCAAAACATAATATTAAAAGTATGCAAGCATTTATGCAACTTGAAATTGAAGGTTTAAGTGTCGCTGAGATAAAAATAATAAAAAACAAAACAGAAATTGTTTATAATATAGTAGCATAGGAGAAAATATGCAAGATTCACAAGAGTACAAAGAGAAAAAAGCCTTTTTTGAGAAAATTATTACCCTTTATGGGCGTAATGTAGTGGTAGAAATACTTCAAGACAACTCCATTGAGATTCATAAGCTCCATATGGCAAACTCAAACAAACCTGATGGGGCTATTAAAAAGATACTGCGTTTAGCTAAAGAGAGAAATATTCAAATCACCCATCACGATAAAAATACTCTCTCTCGCATCTCTAAAAATGCGAAACAAGATCAAGGTGTCGCTATAGACATCATCTCTAAGAGCTATCTCAACGCAATGAAGCTCAAGGAACTCAATTCCTTTCGTCTTATAGCCCTCGATGGTATTCATAATCCTCAAAATCTTGGAATGATTATCCGTTCATGTGCAGCAGGAAATATTGATGGAATTATTTTACCAAAAAAGAATTCTGCAAAAATTTCCCCACTTGTCGTCAAAGCAAGTGCAGGCACACTCTTTAAACTTCCTATATACTTTTGTGATAAACTTGAAGATATTCTCAAAGATATGCACAATACCGATATATACGCTCTTTCATTAGATGCAACGGAGAGTATTTACAATGTTAAAGAGAATAAAAAGTCTATTTATGTTTTAGGCAATGAGAGTGAAGGCATTAGTAAAGAGATTACGGAACTTTGCAACAAAAAACTTCTCATACCTATGCAAAGAGGTGTAGAATCACTTAATGTTGCAATTACCGCTGCACTCATTGCATTTAAATGCTAACTTATGAAAGCATAATCTCGTATGGTCGTCGTATCTCTCGCACCACTTCATCGACACTCATATGGCGAGATTTACGCAAAAACTCCCTCCCATCTAAAAAAACAAGCACAGTAGGAATGGCAAAAACACTGTAATGTGCTGCGATGTCCTGCTCTATTGATACATCTATACTTATAATTTTAAATTCTTTAAAGTTTGTCTCTATTGCATCAAATAATTTAGGTTTAAGTGCATGACAAACATTACAAGTTGGTGCTGAAAAGTAAAGTATTACCGCCAAATTATCTTTTACTGTTGTATTTATTTCTTGAATTCTATTCATAAAAAGAATTATACAGTATAATTCTTTTATGAGTTCAATAATTTTGAGTATTTTAAGTATCTATGTCTTTATTGTTATGGGTTACATTGCTAAACGCAGCTTTAAAGAACAAATAGATGATAAAACCATTACACTTCTAAATGTCTATTTTTTACAGGTATTTTTAACATTTTGGGGACTTTTATTACATCCTGTAAACATCACACTTTTATATGCACCTTCTATCTACCTTATTATCGTTATCATCGCCCTTATAATCTCTGCACTCTTTGCAAAAAAACTCTTTGAAAACAAAAAAGAATACTCCATTGCCATGGTTTCAGCACTCATTGGAAATACAGGAAACCTTGGTATTCCTCTAAACATTGCCATTTTTGGTGAAGCTTCCATTCCATATACAACCGTGGTCAATCTAATGAATGTCTTTGTTGTTTACACCATTGGAGTCTATTTCTACTCACGAGGAACTTTCAGTGCAAAAGAGTCACTCAAGAATATTCTCAAACTGCCTATACTTTGGGCTGCGTTTATTGCCATCTCTTTAAGTGTATATGGTTACCGACCAAGTGACACAATAATGAATATGCTAATGATGGGGGCTTATGCATCTATGACTATGCAACTCTTTTTATTTGGTATCTACCTCTATGGAACAAAAATTCGTGAAATAAATAAAATACTCATTGGCTGGGTTATTGCATTTAAATTTCTACTCTTACCATTGCTTGCTTTTATAATATTATCATTTATGGAAATTGGAAGCATGATAAAAGGTATTGTTTTCATAGAGTTACTTATGCCTTTAGCTGTCGCTAATGTCAACCTCTCTTCACTCTATGATTGTGAACCAAAAATAGTCACAGCCCTTGTATTTATAACATCTCTACTCTTTTTAGGTGTTATTTTTGTGGGTGTGAAACTACTACTATTTCTCTAACTTTATTCTCTCTAAAATAGCATCAACACTAAAGCCAAATTTTTCAAAGAGCTGTCCAGCAGGTGCTGATGCACCAAAAGTGTCCATACCTATGACTTCATCTGCAAAACGGTACCACTCAAGTCCTCGTGCAGCTTCTATAGCTACTTTTTTCGTATTAGGAATAATCATTTCATCAATATATGACTGTTCTTGCTCTATAAAAAGGTCATAACACGGAATACTTACAACATTTGCAGGAATACCTTTTTCATTGAGTGCATCTTTGGTTTTAAGTGCTAATTCCACTTCACTTCCTGATGCCATAAGCGTGATGAGTGCGTTTGCATCACTTGCGAGAAGATATCCACCACGAGATGCTTCTCCTTTTACAGCTTTTGGAAGAAGTGCTAAAGATTGACGAGAACAAACAAATGCAGATGGAGATTTATGCATCTCTAATGCTTTTTTCCATGCTTCTACATTTTCAGCACCATCAGCTGGACGCCATACATAAAAGTTTGGTAATGCACGAAACTGAGAAAGATGCTCAATAGGTTGGTGTGTCGGTCCATCTTCACCTACACCGATGCTATCATGTGTCCAAACAAAGAACTGTTGAATACCTGCAAGTGCTGCAATACGGGTTGCAGGTTTAAGGTAATCTGAAAATACAAAAAATGTTGATGTAAATGGTTTGAGTGGTCCATAGAGTGCCATAGCATTTGCAATGGAAGCCATAGCATGTTCACGAATACCAAAATAAATATTACGCCCTTTTGGATAAACTCCCATATCATTTAAGTATGTTTTATTTGAAGGAGATAAATCTGCTGAACCACCTAAGAAACTTGGTACTGCCCGTGCTATTGCATTTAAGATTTTTCCATTTGTATTTCTTGTTGCATCAGCTTTATCAAACTCTGGCCACTGTATTTTTGAAAAGTCAGAGTTTTCTAATGCTTTTAATGCCTCATTTTGTTCCATTAATGGCACTGTTTTTTGTCTGTGAATCCACTCACGCTCTAGTAAATCGCCCTCTTCAACAGCACATCTAAAGCGTACAAGAACATCATCATCAACAAAGAATTTTTTCTCAGGGTCAAATCCTACTGCTTTTTTTGCTTCAGCAATAATCTCTTCACCAAGTGGTGCACCATGTGCATGATGAGAACCTTCTAATTTTCCAGCACCCTTAGCAATAATAGTATTTGCAATAATAAGTGTCGGTTTTGTATTTGCCTTTGCAGTTGTCAATGTCGCATCAATATCATCATAATCATGCCCATCACACTCTAAAACATCCCAACCCTGCGCTTCAAATCTCTCTGTAATATTTTCACTAATACTCAAATCAGTTGTTCCCTCAATGGTAATACGATTTGAATCATAAATTAAAATTAAATTATCAAGCTTGTTATGTCCTGCAAGAGAACACGCTTCATAAGAGAGTCCCTCTTCGAGGTCTCCATCACCACAAAGACAGTAAACATTATGATCAATTAAATCAGCTGTATCTGAGTTTACCTGCGCCCCAACAAATTTTGAAGCCATTGAAAAACCGACTGCGTTTGCCACGCCTTGACCAAGTGGTCCTGTTGTTATCTCTATGCCTGCAGTGTGTCCATACTCAGGATGCCCTGGAGTTTTTGAATCGAGCTGGCGAAACTCTTTTAAGTCTTCCAGTTCTAGTCCATAACCCCAAAGATAGTACAAAGAGTAGATAAGTCCTGTTGCATGTCCACCTGAAAAAACAAGTCTGTCACGGTTAAGCCATGCAGGATTTTTAGGATTATGATTTAAGTGTTCACTTAAAACCACTGCAATATCTGCAAGTCCCATCGGTGCGCCCGGATGACCTGAATTTGCCTTTTGAACCATATCGGCTGCTAAAAATCTAATAGTATCTGCCATCTTTTTACGCATTACATTTGTGTCCATTACTGTCTATCCTTTGTGTCTATTTATATATTTTGTTAATAGAGGTGACAATTCACTTTGTAAACTCTCATCAAAATTATCCATCTCTAGCAGAAGTTTTTCAGCTAAAATATTTGCCTCACTCATAGCACGCTCAAACCCTAAAATAGTAACAAAACTATTTTTATCTTCATCATTATGTGTTAGTTTTCCCGCTTCTTGACTTGATTGTGTCACATCTAAAATATCATCTTGTATTTGAAAAAGAAGCCCTAAATCGATCCCAAAATCATACAATTTTTTTGAAACATCCTCACGCCCAACAATTATAGCCCCCATCTTTAGTGACGCTGCTATAAGTTTTGCAGTCTTATTTGTATGTAAAATCTTAATATCTTCGAGTTGCAATGGTTTGTTTTCAAAATAGCAATCAATAGCTTGTCCGAGAACCATACCATTTAAACCACCATTTGTTGCTAACTCCCGTATAAGCTTTACTCTTATCTCATCTGAAAATGGAGCGTTTGTAAGCACTTCAAATGCATAAGTATTAAGTGCATCTCCTACTAAAATGGCAGTAACTTCATCAAATACTACATGCAAAGTAGGATTACCACGACGAAGTGGAGAGTTATCCATGGCAGGTAAATCATCATGAATAAGGGAATAAGTATGTAGGAGTTCTATCGCATAGGCTGCGTAACGGGCAGAGTCTAGCATTAAAGGGTTATAAGCATTCACTACACCTAGTAAAAGTGCAGGACGAAAACGCTTGCCACCAGCTTTTAGCATATTTTGTAAGGCATCCTCATAATAGGGATGAATACTCTTTGATGTTGGTAAATTCTCTAATAAAAATTGTTCGAAGTTTTGCATATGAAATTTTAGTCTTTTTCTACTTAATATTTACAAAAAATTGAAACTTATTGCATTTAAAAAGCAATAAAGAGAAGTCATTTGATTTTTATACTATGTTTTAAATAAATAGGCAAAACACCTACTTATTTTTACCAGCTGGATTTAAAGCACCTAAGCCACCGAGCATACCCATAGCACTATTTTGTTGATTTTGCTGTACCATTTTATTTGCATCATTTATTGCGCCAATGAGCAAAATTTGTAAAGAGTCTTTATCCAAAAGAATTTCATCATCAATAGTTAAATCAATAATTTCACCTTTCCCATTTACACTAAGTTCAATCATTCCACCGCCACTTTTGACGCTGAATGTTTTAGACTCAAGTTCTGCTTGAAGTTTTGCAGCATTTTCTTGCATTCCTTCAAGCATTTTTTCCATATCACCTAAATTTTCAAACATTACAAAATCCTTTTAAATTTCATCGTGAATTGCATCTATATTGTTTTCATCATTCAAAAGTACGACTGTTGGCGTATAAGTTTCTAAATCTTTTTCATCATAAGTAGCATACGCAACAATAATAACTTTATCGCCCTTATGTACTTTACGAGCGGCTGCACCATTTAAACAAATATCTCGTTTACCTCGTACACCTAAAATAATATATGTAGAAAATCGTTCACCATTATTAATATTTAGAATCTCTACTTTTTGTCCAACTCGCATCTTTGAAGCCTCTAAAAGCTCTTCATCTATTGTAATAGAGCCAACATAGTTTAGATTAGCATCTGTTACAGTAGCACGATGAATTTTGCTGTACAACATCTCGATAGTCATGTATTATCTACCCATCTGCTTTTGCATATCTGCAGGTGAAATCGGTGCATCCCACATCTCTTCATCAATAACATACTCTTCAACAATATTCCCACCAATTATATGTTCAGCAACGATTTTATCAATTTTCTCTTTTGTGAGACCTGCGTACATGGTATGTCCTGGTTCTACAAGCATAACAGGACCAGCTGAACAACGGTTCATACATGAAGTACGAATAGGTTGCACCGTTCCCATTACACCTTCTTGCATCAATTTTTGTGCAAGATATTGAAATAAATCCTGTGTTTGTGGTGTTACACAAGAAGGCTTTGGCATACCTGGAGGAGCTGACTGCTCACACTTAAATATATAAAACGCTGGTTGAGGGATTCCCATAAATTAGTCCTTAATTTTTCATAATTATATCAAAAATTTACATAAATTATCTACTATAATAAATAGCTAAACTAGATATGTAAAAGTTCTTTTACAACTTCTCTATCATCAAAAGGGAATTTTTTATCATATATTATCTGATAACTTTCATCCCCTTTTCCTAAAATAACAACAACTTCTTCCTCTTCTTGAGAATCAAGTGCCATCTCTATTGCCTTTTTTCTGTTAAGTTCTACCACCACATGAGTTGTATCTTGAATACCTGCCACTATTTCATCTGCTATTGTCTGAGGATCTTCATTTCGTGGATTATCACTTGTAATAAAAAGCTTTTTCGCCAAACTTGCCCCAACACGCCCCATAATAGGACGCTTGCTTTTGTCTCTGTCCCCACCTGCACCAAAAACTACTATAAGTTCTTTCTCTTTGAGTGCATTTAACACCTGTTGCATTCCATCTGGTGTATGTGCAAAATCAACTATGACATTAGGAAGTGCGCATACTTGCTCCATTCTTCCACTTACCCCAGCAAAATTATCAACTACATCTGCTATCTCTTCTAAAGATTTATCTGTTATAAGATGCGTTGCAGATATGGCTGCCATAAGATTATAAAGATTAAAAAATCCATGTAAAGAGGCAGTAAAGGGGACTATTTCTTGAAAATGTTGAATAATTCCACTTGAACCATCATTAAGAGAATATGCCATAAGTCTATATGTTGCAGGATTTTCAATGCCATAGGTGTAGGCATTTTTAAAGTTAAATGCAGCCTTTACTTCATCTTTATTTATAAGTTTTTTTCCTTCATCTTGAAAAAAGCTATTTTTTACTTTTATATACTCTTCTATGTTGTGATGATAATCAAGATGGTCTTGTGTAATATTTGTAAGGATTTTAAGTGCAAAATCCAAGCCCTCAATGCGTCTCTGCTCTATTGCATGTGAACTTACTTCCATAATAAAATAGTCACATCCAGCTTGAACAGCTTGATAAATATGCTTGTAAGTATTGAGTACCGATGGAGTGGTAAGAGTTTTTCCCTCACATACTTCATCATTCATAAAAAGACCACGCGTCCCTTGCATAGCAACTTTATAGCCTAAATCAAGTAAAAAAGAGTAGATTGCACTTGCAGTCGTTGTTTTCCCATTTGTCCCTGTAATTCCAACTATTTTTATTTTATCAATACCAAAAAGCTTTGCTATATCTTGAATATTTATAATCGAGTGTGCGCCATTATCTTGTGCATTTTGTAAATATTTTTTATTTTGATGGGTAAGTACAAATGCAGTCTCACTATCACACTCTTGTGAATTTTCAGTTACATATTTATAAGGCTGCTCTGGTAGCTCAATTTTCAACACTTTTACCTTTTATCAATTTTTTTAAAAGAGTTCTTAAAACTTTTTCTGTAGGATAGATATTTAAAGCATTTTCTAAATATGCTAAAGCCATATCTGAAAAATTATTTGCTATAAGTTTGTCTAAAAAGTCTATAAAATCCTCTTTTTTGCTAATAATTACACGAGTAGAAAACATAATATTTTCAAAAACTTCTTTAAAATTGCCATTCTCATCTATTAAGTTTTTAAAATCACTATAGAGTATTCCATCTTCAAACTCTAAGCGTTCTCGTAAAGGTTCTAAAAAGATTTCATTCAAGCGTTCTAAAGAGCCATCCATACTCTCTAAAATTTCACTCATTACAATATCTGCTTGCTCTTTATCATCTTCTTTTAAAACTTCATAATAATCAAAAAGAGCTTCAGCACCATCTTCACCACTGAGTGCCATCTCTGAAAGAATTACACCATTAAATGCCTCTTTAGAGTTTGGATAATTTTGCAATACCTCTGCAAATTTTGACAATGCACTCTCATACTCTGCTCTCGTAAAACTCTCTTTGGCTTGTGATAATATTTTATATTTACTTACGCTACTCATTTTCTTCTTTTGTGGCACTTAATGCTTATTATAAACTTTCAATGTCATGTTCCATACCTACAGGTACATTCACAACACTAATTTCTGGGTGTATATCCATTCGTAGTTGTCTCTCAACTCCATACTTAAGTGTATTTCCACTACTTGCACAACCAATACAAGCACCTTTAAGTTGTACATATACGCTACCATTTTTCACTGCAATAAAATCTATATCTCCACCATCCAATGCTAATGATGGTCTCACTTTTTCTATTACTGCTTTTACTGGTTCTAATAACTCTTCATCTGAAAATGGTATCATTTCTATCCTTTTAAAAGTATCATTTGTTTTTCATAAAATATGACAAAATCGCTTAACAATTCATAAAATATAAATTTACTTAATTTCTTAAAGTAAGTATTTCCTGTACATAAGTCGGTCTTTTCATACCAACGACAATATAGTCAATATCTTTTTGTTCAAGTAGAAACTCCAAGGCACACTCCTGAAGTTTTTTATCGCACTCTTTAAAAACATCTTTTAACTCTGTTCTTAAACGCAATGAACACTCATACGCTACAGTTTTTCTATACTCAACTAAAAAAAGTTCGATATATCTTAATAAATCTTCCAAAGCATTTTTGTCTATATTCTGCAAAGCTTTTTGAATATGTGGCATAATTTGTGTAATTAAAAAAGTGTCATACTCACCGACCCATCCAAATTTATGTTTATTCATGTCCATCTGCTCTATTATATTGTACAAAGGCATTAGTAACTTATCATCACTCACTTCTAACAATTCATTAAGATAATAATCATACTCTCTACTGTTTTCATAATCAGCTAAACGAAACATTAAATTATTATAATGTGCATTAAGAGGTCTTGTTGCAAGCACTCGAAGTCCATTCTCTTTTGCCCATTTTGCACATTTAAGTCCATCTTGTTCCAAAATATTTATAGGGAGTTCAATTGTAGAAAAGCTATGCGTTGTATGTCCAACATTATAAGCTGCCTTTTGTGCCAATTCAATCAAATCTTCATAAGGTAAAAAATCGACTGCATCACTTTTCTTTGAGAAGTTCTCTGAAGAAATGCCATATGATTCTATCTTCCCATTTTTCACTTCCTCTTCAAGAGCAGAAAACATATTAAAAATATGCTTATACATAGCATCAAGCATCGCATCTTTTGGCATCTCTTTTTTTATTGCATCATATAAAAAATATTCAGGATTTTGAAAAAGATAGCAATCTATTTTTGTTTGATTTAGTCTTTGAAGTGATTCATCTAACTCTTTAGCTAAGGACTCTTTCGTCTCAACATAGTTACATTTACTAATGATTTTTACTCTATCGCGTATAGCATCTGGAGTACGGTCAAGAACATAGCCAATAGCACGCTCTGCCCCACCATCGGTATAATCTGAAGCCGTATCTATCAACTCGATTCTACCCTCAACTGCCTCTTTTAGTGCTTCAATATGGAGTGGATTTTGGTCTGTAATTCTGTAGGTTCCAAATGCGAAAGTACTCATTGTTTTATCCTGAAAAGTATTTTAGAATTGGGAATTTTTATGATTTCGAATGTTGTAGGGAAAAATCCCTACATTAGTAATTTATACTAATTCAATAAACGCCATTGGTGTAGCATCACCACGACGAATACGAGTTCTAATAATTCGAGTATATCCACCAGCACGATCTACATACTTAGGAGCTAACTCATTTACTAAAGTTTTTGTTGCTTCTTTACTTTGAAGCGCAGCAAATACTGCTCTGTGTGCATTTGAGTCATTACTACCAGCAGTAGTAATTAATTTCTCAACATAAGAACGAAGTTCTTTTGCTTTTACAGCAGTAGTTTCAATTTTACCATGTTCTATTAACGAAATACTAAGGTTCGCTAAAAGTGCCTTACGGTGAGCACTTGTACGACCTAGTTTACGATATCCATGACGATGTCTCATATCTATTCCTCTTTATTATGCCGTTATGCGGCTTCAATTTTCTTTTTTAATGCAGTTACTACATCGTCAGCTAAATCAGCACCAACTTCAAAACCAAACTCTTGTACTTTCTCTACGATTTCATCATAAGATTTTTTTCCAAGATTTTTCACATTTTTAAGGTCATTTGTACTCATAAGCACAATTTCACCTATTAGTTTAATACTTGAGCGATCAAGACAGTTAAAACTACGAGCACTTAATCCTAAACTATCTATATTTGTAGTTAGTTTTTTCAAATCTGGTGACTCTTCAACTCGTTCGATCGTTATAGGAGCTTTAATATTAATCTCTGAATTAAATACTGCAAGTTGTGCATACATTACTTCAAGTGAATTTCTAAACGCATCTACAGGAGAGATTTGTCCATCAGTTCTAATGTTCATAACAACTCTTTCAAAGTTAGGGTTGTCTTCAACAAGAACATTTTCAATTTTATAAGTTGCACTTCTTACAGGAGTAAAATAAGCATCTAAGGCAATATAATCATCATTATCAACTGCTTTCATAGTGTCTTCACTTGCAACATAACCAATACCTTTGGCTACTTTTACACTAAAATTCAATGTAGAATCTTCATTTAGTGTCGCAAGAGGAGCATCTGGAGTCATAACATCAACATCATCATTACCAAGATCTAAACCTTTAATACTACAAGGCCCAACAAAACTGTAGTTTATTTCAGTTTCATTTACATCACCATTTATTTTAAAACGGATCTCTTTAAGATTTAATATAAAATCAGAGATATCTTCAAGCATTCCACGAACAGAATCGAATTCATGTTTAGCTCCCTCGATTTTTATAGCTATTGGCGCATAGCCAACTGAGCTACTTAATAGAAAACGGCGAAGAGGATGTGCTAAAGAGATAGCATATCCAGATTCAAACGGATACGCCATTATATTAGCTTCATTCTCACTAATTTGTTCTACCTCAAACTCTTGTGGAGCAAGTGGAGTAGTTTTAATTTTTTTCATATCTTATACGCCTTTTTTATTAATTATTATTTCGAGTAAAGTTCAACGATTAAGCGTTCTTCAACTGGAATAACAACTTCATCACGCTCTGGTAAACGAGTAAAAATACCGAAAACTTTTTCAGCATCAATATCAACCCATGGAGCAAGACCAGTTTGATTTGTAAGTTCTATAGCACGAACAATTTGATTATTTGCTTTGCTAGATTCACGAACTTCAATTTTTTGACCAACTTTAACACGATAAGAAGGAATATCTAATTTTTTTCCATCTACTAAAATATGACCATGAGTTACAAGTTGACGAGCAAATCTACGAGTAGATGCAAATCCCATTCTGTAAACAACATTGTCTAATCTTTGCTCAATTAAAGTAACAAGGTTTGTACCTGTATTCCCTTCACGGCGTCTTGCTTCAACGAAAAGAGCGTGGAATTGCTTTTCAGAAATACCATACATGAACTTCGCTTTTTGTTTCTCATTGAGTTGTAAACCATACTCAGAGACCTTTTTACGACGCTGACCATGTTGCCCTGGACCATAAGGACGCTTCTCTAAAGCAGATTTTCCTGCTAAACGACGCTCACCTTTTAGGTTAAGGCTTACTCCAAATCTTCTTTCGATTTTTTCTACTGGACCTCTATATCTTGCCATCAGTAATCTCCTTAAACTCTACGGCG
>JALSWC010000230.1:1592-3376 GCA_027060825.1 Sulfurimonas sp. | reverse complement strand
CCTAGCCGAAAAAAGCTTGAAAAACTAGAGAAGTTTAGTTACCATTGTAGAACTTAAAAGACTACAAAGACGGGTAACATATTTTTATATTCAGTCGTTATGTTCAAATTGAAATATTAATTTGAGTATTTAAGCGATATAAATATAATTATATGCTAAAATTTTCATAGTAATAAAATAAACTTTTAAGTTAGGTAAATTATGTCCCAGAAAAAAAGCACATATAGTATTAAAAAGTATAACCCAGAAACTGATATAGTTCCATTAAGTCCTACAACTTTTTCAATTGGAACAGATGATGATGGAAGTGAATCAATTTATTTGGAGTTTGCATTTGACAACACTCAAAAACAACAACGAATATCTTTAGGAAGTTTTAATATTCCTAATAAAATGGCTTATGGTCTTATTGATATACTTACAAAAACACTTAATGAACTTAAAGAAAAAAGAAATAATGAAAAATAAAGAATACAGTGTAATAAAAAATTTATCGGTTGTTGGACTAGCAATAGCTACATCTTCAGTTTCATATGCTTCTGTTATTCATCCACAAAATGTAAAATCTGATTATTCATTATCTCAAAATTTCACTAGCATTGCATACCAATATAACTCAGTTGATTATAAATCAAATATAAATAAAACAATTAATCTGCTATTAGAAAAAGCTATTAAAATTGCAAAAAGCAATACTCCATATCCAATTAAAGATATTAAAATTGACCAAATTTCTGATACTAATGGGAAATTAACTACTATTGATATTTACATGGAACTACCAGATAAAATTAATGATAATTTAATCATGATGCAATCAAAAAAAGCCACTGACTTAATCGCATTAGATGATTTCTTAGTTACATATTTGTAATGAAACATGTCATTATCAAGTATTCCATATTTTAAACCTTTTATTTCTTCTTTGGAATTAAAATATAATAATAACAATTCACTTTCAGAAGAAGAAATCAGGAATCTCTTTAGTCGTGCTTATTATACTATCTTTCTTTATTGCAGAGATACCTTATTTATTGAACCTAGCTTAAATGATTCTCATGACAATATAATAAAAGCTATTCCTAATATATTTACTAAAAATACTCTCATTAGATTAAAGAAGTTCAGAAAAGAAGCAGATTATGAAGAACCTTCATTTATGTCTAATCGTTCGAATATACTTTCTTTATTTAGGAATGTTGATACTATTTTATCCTTTTCTAAAGAACAGTTAGAATCCAAACGATAGTCTTATTTATTAAATTAACCAAAAGATAAACATAACAAGTTGTAGTATATAGCTCATAAGAACATTATGAACTACAAAACATAACAAAACAGAGTAGCCAATAAGTTACCTAGCGGCAATTTATTGGCTATCTTCAGTCGTTGTAAGTTCCCGCAAAGCGGAAACTTACAACGGCGAAGCTGAACCCTAAACGGGTCACCTACCATTTGTCGTATTCCGCTACGCTACATACAACAAATTGCAGGAGTCCCACATCAATGTATCTTCCAGAAAATCGCAAGCGAATTTTCTGAAATATACATTAATGGAGCTCAGCTTCGCCGTTATGTTCAGTTTTGCACATCCTCAAAGCTGAACACAGCTATTTTTTTAAATAGTGAGTTCAAAAAAGGAGAAACTTAAATATGAAAAAAATATATTTAGGAATAATAATTACAGGTGTATTCGCACTTTCATTGTATGCAGGTAATTTAACAGGCGAAAGCACTAGTGGACAATATAAAACTTGTTATTATAGTGATGGACAGGTAATATC
>JALSWC010000230.1:0-1582 GCA_027060825.1 Sulfurimonas sp. | reverse complement strand
TTGTCGTATTCCGCTACGCTACATACAACAAATTGCAGGAGTCCCACATCAATGTATCTTCCAGAAAATCGCAAGCGAATTTTCTGAAATATACATTAATGGAGCTCAGCTTCGCCGTTATGCTCACAAGGTATTTAAATTTTGAAAAAAATAGAATTGACGAAATCACAAATTAGAAGAAAACTCACTTTATTAAATAAATTAAATCTAAAAGATAAACCTATTGATTTTATCTATAAAGAGCTAAAAATTATTTTGAATAACTTTTGGACAGATGATTTAGGTAGACCTGATTTATTTGAAATTTGGAGAGCAAGAAAAGGTGAATTTACTAATTTAGATGAATTATGGTATCCTCCAAAAGAATATATTAAAAATTTTGGAAGACTTAATGATAAACAAGAACAAATTTTTTATTCTTGTTTTGGGCACAATGCAAATTTAGGTTCTTTGGAAGAAATACGAGCAAAACCCGGAGATATTATCACACAAATTAAATGTGATTTAATACAACCAGACAAAAGACTTAAAATGGTTGGACTAGGACATATTAATAAATGGATGAGTTCAAAAAATTCAGAATTAAAAAATAGTTATAAATTAAATGCCTTAGATTTAAAAAATAAAATAAGTGAAAAAGAATTTAATAAAAATTTAATTGTAAAAGAATGGTTAAATACTCTTTTTTTAAAAAAAGTATTAACTGGAGAAGAATATAAATATAAACTTACTATTGCAATTTCAAAACATTATTTTAATGGGTTTAAAGCTGATGGAATTTTATTCCCGAGTATTGCCTCTTATCAAAAAGCTGTTAACCTTGTTCTGAAACCAAATATTGCAGATAAATATGCGATATTTAGATATGCAAGAATTATTGAAATTATTGATATCACTGAAGAAGGCTATAAATTGAAAATATTAGATGAAGCAAATAAAATTGATAAATATAACAACTTTATATGGTTAAAAACCTGAGTTCGACAAAAAAAGAGGTATAAGGAGAAACGAAAGTAACTCATCTTATAATTTTAAAGCAAAAAAACCACAAAGATGAGTTAAAAAATGATAACAAAAATATTCTGTGATGTAGATGATTTTATGAAAGAATTTGAAGAGTCATATAAACAAAAACTTTTGGAAGACAAGAGTTATAAAAGTAAATTTAATTCAAAACTGTCAATGAGTGAGATTATGAGTATAGTAATATATTTTCATAATTATGGTAATAGAACATTTAAAGATTTTTATCTAAAAAGTGTTTGTGTAAATTTAAAAAAAGAGTTTCCAAATTTGGTATCCTATAATAGATTTGTGGAATTAATGAAAACAATATTAGTACCATTAGTTGCATTTTTACAACTCAAAAGATTAGTAAAATCAGATGAGATAACTTTTATAGATTCTACAAAGATAAAAGTATGTCATAACAAGAGAATAAAGGCTAATAGGACTTTTAAAGGTATTGGTGAGATTGGTAAATCAACAATGGGATGGTTCTTTGGTTTTAAACTTCATATATCAATCAATGAAAAAGGTGAACTTACTGGAGCTAGTATCTCGAAAGGAAATGTAGATGACA
>JALSWC010000229.1 GCA_027060825.1 Sulfurimonas sp. | reverse complement strand
ATTATGGAACTTGATGCTAGTATTGGCAAATATGAAATCGGTCAAGAGGTGAGTGAAAATGCTATTTTAAATGATGATCTCATAGAAATAGAACTGACTGCAAATAGAGGAGATTGTCTTAGTATTCGTGGTGTTGCGCGTGATTTGAGTGCTGCGTTTGACAGACCTATAAAAAAGTATATAGTTACAGATAATGATGAAAAAAGAGGTGTAGGCAGAATTTTGGCGCTTACCCATGAACACTCTTTGTGCGTAAATTTAAGATACAAAGCACTTGATTTAAAAGAGCTTACTCTTCCTATGCTTATAACTTTAAGATTAGCACAAATTGAAGAAAAAAGAGATACCGATGTAGAGTCTCTTCTTTATTATGTTACGCAAAGTACAGGTGTAATTTTAAGAGCGTATGCACGAGACTTTTTTACATCTGATAAAGAGAGTGTAGCAAAACTTACTATAAGTGAAGATGCCAAAGCATTTGCTTGTATTAAGTCCTCTACAAATAAGATTGCTTCTATAATAGGCGTCAATCAAAGTGATGATTCTAAAGTAAAAAATGAAAATAGTACACTTTTCTTAGAAGCGAGTTATATTCCACCTGATGTTATCTCTAAAAAAATGGCAGATAATAAAGTAGAAGCTGATGCAATGTTTTACAGGACATCAAGAGGAAGTGAACCTGAATTAGAAAAGGGTCTCTCTTACTGTGTTGATCTTATTGAGAGTTGTTCCTCTTCTACTACTTATGGTGGAATAATTGAACATGCTTACTCGTTAAAAGAAAAAATTGTAAAAGTAACAAAACAGGAGATTGATACAATAATTGGTGCTAACATTGATAAATTTGTTGTAACAAAAATTATGAAAAACCTTGGTTTTGATACATCAAAATCTTCTCCAGATGTATTTGTTATTCATGTGCCACACTTTCGGCATGATATTGTCAATAAACAGGATATTATTGAAGAGATTGTGCGTATGGTTGGCATTGATAATATTCCATCAAAACCATTTTTACTTGAAGAAGAAAATAGACTTGAAGATAACTATTTTGAGTATAAAAAGCGTTCTATTTATAGACATCGTGGAGCTCAAAGTGGTTTTTTTGAGTCTGTACACTTTATTTTTGATGAGAAGAAAGTTTTACAAGGGTATGGTTTTGCAACTACAAAAGAGGAGTTAGAACTTCTTAACCCTATTGTACAAACACTTGATACCTTGCGTCCAACACTACTAACAGGTCTTTTGAAAGCTGCATCGCAAAATGTAAAAAATGGATATGCTGGTGTTTCTCTTTTTGAAATAGGTTCTGTGTTCACTCCTTTACGAGAAGAGTCTTTAAACGCAGCCTTTTTAATGAGTGGTAATAAAGAGCATGAAAGCTTAACAAATGGTGGCAGACCTGAAGAAGTTGATTTTGCATATTTTACGCAAAAAATAGCAGATGTAGTTGGTGATGTTGAGTTAAAAGAGTATAAAACTACTCATAAGCTTTCACACATATACCAAACAGCACAAGTGATACAAAATGGTGTGGTACTTGGAGAGTTGTTTCGTGTGCATCCTGAAGTAGAAAAAGAGTATGGCTTACAACGAACATTTTTATGTGAATTAGATTTTTCTAAGCTCTCTTATGGATTGAAAATTGCGAAAAAAACATCAAAATATCAAGCCTCTTTTAGAGATTTGAGTCTTTTGATGCCAAAAGATATGTCGTATGAAAAAGTAAAAGATTTAATTCAAGCAAGTGAAATTCCAAATCTTATCCGTTTTTATCCAGTAGATAGATATACAGATGAGACACTTGGAGATACTATGAGTCTTAGTCTTCGTTTTGTGTTACAGTCAAATGAAAAAACACTTGAAGAGGAAGATATTACAGCGGTAATGGACAAAATTTTAGAAGAGTTAAATAAAGAACTTGGAATTGGTTTAAGATAATGAAAAGCGTAGTTGTATCGCCTGCAAAGAAATTTTCTGTAAAAATTACTACTATAGCATCAGATAAATCTATATCGCATAGAAGTGTAATGTTTGCAATGTTGGCAGATGGTGTGAGTGAGATAGAGAATTTTTTACGAGCAGAAGATACGCTTAACTCTTTAGAAATTGTGAAAAATCTTGGTGCAAAAGTTGAAGATGATGGGAAAATCATTAAAATTAGCTCTTCTGGTATAAAAGAACCTTTTGAAGTCTTAGATTGTGGTAATTCAGGAACAGGTATTCGTCTCTTTTGTGGTTTATTAAGTTCTGCAGATGGACACTTTGTCCTTACAGGTGACAAATATCTTCGCCGTCGTCCTATGAAGCGAGTTACTGAACCTCTTAGAACTATTGGTGCAAAAATTGATGGACGAGAAGATGGAAATCTTGCACCACTTGCCATTCGTGGTGCATCGCTAAAGGCATTTACTTATGAGAGTAAAATAGCTTCTGCACAAGTGAAATCTTGTATGATTCTTGCTGCTTTAAACGCAGATGGTGTTTGTCAATACCGTGAGCCTGAACTCTCTCGTGATCATACGGAGAGAATGCTCCAAGGTATGGGTGCTATACTTAAAGTTGATGCTCTTACAACGACTATTGAACCTCTTAAAAAATTACTTTCTCCTTTAAAAATACGAGTTCCAGCTGATCCTTCATCTGCATTCTTCTTTGCTATTGCTGCTGCTATTACTCCTTATTCAGATGTTGTTTTAGAGGGTGTTACACTCAATCCTACTCGTATTGAAGCCTTTAAAGCATTAGAGCGAATGGGTGCAAATATTAGCTATGAATTGACCGATAATAAATATGAACCAGTTGGGAATATTTATGTAAAATATGCACCTTTGCATGGGATTGTAGTAGAAAATAATATTTCATGGCTTATTGATGAACTTCCTGCATTAAGTATTGCCATGGCTTGTGCAGATGGTGAAAGTATAGTAAAAAATGCAAAAGAGTTACGGGTAAAAGAGAGTGATAGAATCTCGACTGTAGTGAATGGTTTACGCGATTGTTCTATTGAAGTAGATGAATATGAAGATGGATACAAAATTAGTGGTGGTATTTTAACAAAAGCAACTGTAAATAGTGATGGAGACCATCGAATAGCTATGAGTTTTATCATAGCAGGTTTACGATGTGGTATGAAAGTGAGTGATTTAGAGTGTATCAATACTTCTTTTCCAAACTTTTTTGAGTTGTTACAACAAATAACAGATATGGAGTTTATAGATTGATGAAGATTGAACTTGCAGAAAATTATGGATTTTGTTTTGGTGTGAAACGGGCTATTAAAATAGCAGAAGAGAATACAAACGCAGCGACTTACGGACCACTTATTCATAACTCTAAAGAGATACAGAGACTCGATAAAGATTTTAAAGTTGGACTTGTAGA
>JALSWC010000228.1 GCA_027060825.1 Sulfurimonas sp. | reverse complement strand
AAGAAAAAACTCGATTATATTATAAATAAATCAATAGAATCTTATTATGGTTCGAATGAGATTAAAGAACTACTTAACCTATAATATTATACATAATATAGAGTTAATTCACAAGATTTGACTATTTTATTAATATATATCACTCTACACTACTCAATTAAAAATATAAGAAGAAACTGATAATTAGTAGATATAAAGTACAATTAAAATCAGATAATTTCATTTTTTTTAATTCTATACCTTAATTTGTTAGATTGTATATATCCATTTTCAATTTTGGCATATAAATAATATTAAGCTTATTTTAATGTGCATATATATTGTAAATTCGAGTGTATTACACACTAAATATTTTATAAACTACCATAAACATGCAATTCTGTACTAAAAACTATATTTATCCCATATAGAAAAATGGATTCAGCCAGTACATAATTGGAGTCAAACAATCTCACAATTAGCCATCTTTTTTGAGGGCAGACTGGATAATTACTTGGAGCTGTAACTAAGTGTTACTTTTGGTAGCTGACACAGAATTTTTTACGGTCTCATATTTTATAAATCATTCTTACGCTAGTATTATCAGATTCCTCTGTATCTAATAATACAAACCCATATTTTAGATAAAAATTAATTACTTTTTCATCATTTACAGCATCAACCAAAATATATCGTCCTGCCACTAAGTCATGAGCCATCTCAATTTTTGAGAAAGCATCATCTAATAACAATGAACCTAGTTTATATTTTGTATATCGATCTGAAATTCCTAATTGCCCTATTAAGAAGCTATGAATACATGCCCTACTATTAGAGATACCGTCTATTTTTTTTATACTCGTTTTAGACATTCCATTAGTACTCAATGATTTTATAGAAATTGTAAAATATCCAACAACTTCGTTTTTTTCATGATTTGTAAGTACAAAAGTTCTTGCAATTTGTCTTGTTTCATAGTCAGAAGCAATATTGTGGATAAAATTTTCCAAATCCAAATTTATACTACATTTAAATGTAGAAAGCAACACTACATCAACTTCCCTTAAAGGAAATAATCGAAAAGTTGCATATAAAGATTCTTTTTCTTTCTCTGTCATTACCTAGCAATCATTAAGCAGATGCTCTAAGTTTATTAATTCTTTCTCTTCTCTCTTTACGAGCAATATTTTGTTTTTTACGTTCTGGAGAATGTGCACTCTCTTCGGCCATCTCAAAACTTTTTACAGATGAATCCGATAATTTAATAATTTCAGTAAATGCTTTTGTCATAATTATCTTCTCCTTTAACTATTTCTTTAATTATAGCATATCTATAATAACGAATATAGCCTTTATTTTTAATCAATTAAATTTGATTTGTTTTCTACTTTATCTTTCAATAAATGATCAATAATCTCACCCATTGCTATCACTAAATCAATTGGTTTAACCTCTTTATTGTATTCATTTGTGCAAGTATCTAGCATCATCATAGACAACTTTAAAGTTGAAAAATCCCCATTGGTAATTAACTCTTTTATTGCCTCAGTTTTCTCATCCATTGTTGTCATATTCCACTCTGTACAGCTTGTCTGAAAACATCCTCTTAATATACATGCTTCCATTTCACCTTTAGAAATATCTATATCTCTGCATTTTATCTCTTTTAAGATTTTATTATTTGTCATTATAGTTATCCTCGTTTTCTTATTATATTAAATTTTTTACCATTATAGGAGTTAAATAATTTGATATATCCAAACTATCACATATATCTTCTTTATATCCTTTGATAGCCCCATATATAGCACAGTTTGTGTCTGTATCTCCACCTTGTGAAACAATATATTTAAATCCATCTAAAAAACTTAAATCTTTTTTTAAAGCATCAATAACAATATATAAGCTATGTATAACCCAAGCAGTTATACCAAAATGCAATCTTGATATGATATCTTGATATTCTTGTTTTGATAAAATCTCTATTCCATTTAATGCTAAATCTAAAGCTAAAGTATTTGTAATAAATATCGTCTCATTTTCATGGGTAATTGCTGAGTCTTTATTCATCATTTTAACTGCCTTATTAAAACTAAATCCATCATCTATTAACTGACAACCAAAAGGTATATTTCTCATTAAAGCACCATTACCTTGAGAATCTTTATTTTTACTTTTATGTATTAAGACATTTTTTGTATGCATGCCTATACCATCTGAATCACCTTCTTCAATAGCCCAATGACGATATTCTTTTCTTAAAATTGGTACACTTATTTTTTTATGTTTATGATAATGTTTTACCAAAATCATTGCCATGGCAGTATCATCTGTTGTATATAAATTTATAGGTACATTTGGAAGTTCTTCTATTTTAAATTTACACCCGATAAAACCTTCCATCTCATAAGAAAGTCCATAACTATCACCACAAGCCAAAGCCAATAGGGATTGATTTTTCATTGTATTATATGTCATTTTTATTATTCTTAATCTCTTTAACAACCAGGTTTTTACAATACCCCATTGTGTCATCAGTTACATTATAACCTGCTGGTGATAAAGGATTAAAACCTAGTTTAACTCTTTTGTCATCCATTCTCTTAATGTATTCTTTTGACATTGGATTTTTCCCTATTTTTCTCTCTTTGGCATCTTGTGTTGAATCACCTATCTCATCATATTCTTCGGGGAATAATTCAGTATGAAGTCTTCTGACTTTTTTTTCAACTACATCTTTTTCTTGTTGAGTTAGTGTGTATTTATCTGTTAAAATTTCTTTCCCATTTAGTGATAATACTGCTTTACTCTCAATAACTTTTTCATCATCTCTTAATAAACCATCTTTATCAAACACATAAGTCTTACCATCACTATGATGATAAATATAACTCACGATATTTCCCCAAATTCCGATGTTTCCCTTTGTCTCTAGAAAATGTTGTTTCACTATAGCTGATATTAGTTCAAACACCTCTTCATCTGACTTAAAGATTAAATCACTTTTATTAAATACAACATTTCTTTGTGATTCACAAAATGCAAGTGCAAATATAGGTTCACCCTTGCGTTTAAAATCTGTGTTAACAAATATATAACTATCTCTAAATCTTCTTAACTCTTTGGCTTTTCTTATGGCTTCTGGTGTACTTGCTTCTCTTGCTAACTCTTTGGCTTTTGCTAGTTTTTGTCCGATTGTCATTTTATTATCCTTTGGCGATACATTTTTTCCTGTATGTTGATGTAAGTATATCAACTACTATTGACATCTTTATGTCTGGTTATTTACTTAACCATAACAATCTTGCATTAATTACCTTATACCCAAGTCCTTCAACTACATCTTTATAAAAATCCAATTGTTTTTGATACTTAATATTTTTACTATCACTCTCTTTACCTGTTTTAAAGTCAACTATCACCCAACCATCATTTTCTTTATCAAAATAGATAAAATCAATAAATCCTGTTTTGTCATTAACATTAAATTCTAACTCAAAACGATGTTCAACTTTATTTTTTAGTAAAGCATAAACATCACTTTTATAGAAGCTATTCATATTTTCAATGATAGATTTTCGTTGCTTGTCATCAAAAATCATCATCTTATCAAGGACGGCATCTTGATTTTCTCTAAAATTTTCCCAATAAAGTTCTATGATTTTATGAGTCACTGTACCTAGGTTTGCAGCTGTATTATCACTATCTGTTGTCTCGCTATCAGCAGTAGCACTCACTAAACTATTTGATTGAAAAATTATTGCTTTGAGAGAATGTTCTATATAATCAACTTTTACCTTTACTGTATCTTCTGTTTGAGATTCATCCAGCACTATACAGTGCTCCTCATTTTGTCCATAGAGTTCTTCTTTATCTATTTCCAATGATTGACACATCATATGAAGATAACTGTCTTCACTAAGCGAAATAGTACCATCTTTCTTTTGTTTTAGATTTGCTGATATCACGACATCATGTTCAGCTCTTGTGAGTGCCACATAAAGAAGTCTTTTTTTCTCTGCAAGATGTTTTAGTTTATCTATCTCTTTGAGAACTCTATGACTAAGAGGTATATAATCATTTATCTTAAAACCAACTATCTCTTTTTTTTCATTATTTAGAGTAAAATGATTATGCTTTAAAGCATCAGTATTTATCTGTCCATACAATCCTTTTTCACTGTTTGCAAGCAATACAAGAGGATAAGCTAAACCTTTTGTGGAATGGATAGAACATATTTCTATAGACTTAGTGTTGTCTGATTTAAAAAATGCTTCAGGCTCTTTAGCTTCACTAAAATATATAGCATTTTCAATTAATGATAAAAACTTATATAAATTTGATTCACTCGAATCTTCATAATCCTTACAGAGTGTTAGAAACTTATAAAGATTTGCTACTCTTTGTTCTATATCATCATAGTGAGCATATACCCCCATGATATTTGAATCATCATAGATATATTTTACAGCTTGAGAAAGTGTCTTACTCTTTAATATTTCTACATAATGCATTAACTTATCACTAACTTTATTTGTATCTAAAGATTTTTTAATGCTATTGTCGTCACATCTTATTATATTTGACCTCATAGCCCCAACTACATAATACTTTTGAGAATCACTTAATGGTTTTTCTTTCTTTCTTGATAAAATATCAATAGCTTTTAAAACATTAAATATATCATTTATTTCTTTTGTATAGTAGAAATTATCACTTGCACTTACTTTAGCCGTAATCCCTTTAGCCTTTAGTTTCTGTTTTAACTCTAACATCTTGGTACTACTGTCAAATACAATAGCTATCGCTTTTTCTCTGTTGTTAATTAACTCAAATATATGTTTATAATCACTTCTTTTGTTATAGCATATTTCACTTACAAACTGAGTAATAGTATCAAGTTCATTAAGTGGCTCTTCTAGCTCTTTCTCTTCGGCTGTTTGATATGCTTGAGAAGTAATGAGGTATTTAAAACTTCCTTTGTCTTCTCTTTTTTTATTAAACACAAATAGGTCTTGAGCTTCTGCTTCATAGTTTGGTTTTATAAGTTTTAGATTTTTATCTTTCTGTAGTAGGGATTGAAATATTTTATTTACAGTATCAAGTACTACTCCATCACTTCTATGATTTTTATCCATCGGTTCAATTGAAGAAAATATCTTTGTATCATGGGTAGCATCGTTAAATACTTCTATCTCTGCACCTTGAAAAGAGTATATAGACTGTTTAGAATCTCCAACTACAAAGAGGTTAGTGTCTGCATTACAAGAGTTTTTAACTATCTCAAATTGAGTAGCATTTGTATCTTGAAATTCATCAACCATAATATACTTGAAGTTAGTTTTTACATGTGGAATAATCTCTAATGTTTTAATAATGATAGTATCAAAGTCTATTTTATTTAATTCATCTAACTTTGCATCATATTTGTTTTTAATCTGCTGAAGTATATTTTTAATCTTTTCTATTTTTTCAAAAAACAGAGTCTCTTTATTTACATCAATAGAGCTATACACTGATAGTAGTGAACTACTTTCTAGTGCCTTTTTTACTGGATCTGTTATTGGAAATTTCTTTTCTCCCATTGATGGGGATTTAGAATTTTCATCAACTTCTTTCCAACTAACTGCATTAAAATTTACAAAGTTATCATAAAAATCTTGAAACCATTTTAATCGTACTGCATCATCTTGCAATTCAGCGAGGGTACCATCTATTGGAGGTAAAGGGTATAGTTCATATATTAGTTCTTTATAAGTAGCTATATCAATACTCTCTTTCTTGAAGCTATCATAATCATTTCTAAACTTTGTATTACTAACATATTTGTTTATAAGGTTATTTATAAAAAACATACTTATATCTTGCGATATATCTAGTACTAAATCTTTATTATCATCGCTATTGAGCACATCAAAGATTATAGATGAGAGTTCTTTTTGTTTCTCATCATCTTTTATGATGTCTAACTTTGTATCAATCCTTGCTATGTCAGCATTTGATTTTATAATGTTGAGACAGTAGGCATGAATAGTAGATATTTTTGAGTTGGAACTATCTGTATATGCTTGATGCAAAATTTTGTTTATATACTCTAAGTGAGATGAACTCTGCTCATTTGCAGTAGCAATAGATTCAAAGTCACCATCTTTCTTATAGTTTTCATCTTGGCGTTTAGTTTGTTCAATAGCCCAAAGCTTATCATAATTAATGATTTTTGCCACAAGTTCAAATATACGACCTTTCATCTCTAACGCTGCTGCTTCTGTGTAAGTGATAGTTACTATCTCATTAACTTTAGCTGATTTCAATTCATCAAAAAAACTTTTATCTTTAGTATAATTTTCTCTAAAATAATCAAACCCTAAAAGAGCATTGATATATCTTCTACTTAGTGTATATGTTTTACCACTACCTGCTCCTGCACCTATTGCGAAGCTTTTTTGTATTGTGAATTTATTTAGACTCATTTAATATCTCCCAATGTCCACCTTTTGCAGAACCAACTCGTTTTAAAATTCCCATCATCTTCATTTTTTTTATATTTTCTTCTACTTTTCTACTTGAAATACCTATTATTTCAGAAAGTTTTATAGCTGATATTCTATGGTTAACTTGAATTTTCTCTAAAATGTTTAGTTGATTTGCTGTTAAATTTTCTCCGACCTTTTCTCCGACCTTTTCTCCGACCTTATTAAAGTTAAACTCAACCCATAAACCACTATCCCATCTAAATTTTGGTTCAATATTATTAAAAAGTTTTGATTCATGTGTTATCTTCTCTATACCTCTTCCCCAAGACTCAACATAACCTGCAAGAAAGAAAACATTTGCAAGAATAGGGTTGTATGGTTTTGAAGAGTGCTTTTTCAGCAATGTATCAATTGTCCAGTTTTCTGGCAACTCTCCACTATTCCAAATAAGCAATTTATCATCATATACACTTATCTGAATAGGTGCTTCATCTGCATAATCTTTATGAACAATTGCATTAATAATAGCCTCTCTAAAAGCTAATTGAGAGATAGGAAAGCTCTCAACTCTTTGCATACCATCATAACTAATCAAAGCGCTTAGATATTTTGTAAAAATTAAATCTTCACATTTATCCACTTGCTCTAAAATATTACCTCGAATAGTATCTTGATATATCAAGTCGCTATCGCTTTTAAAATACCCTATTTTAATATATGAGTTTGTAACAAATTTTTCAGGGTCTTTGTAAAAGAGTAAAACTGATGCTCTTTTAAGGTACTCACCCTCAAAAAGATGTAATTTTTCAATAAGTCCTTTATTGTCCTCATCTAAAATATCAGAATCAATTCTTCTCTTTTTTAATGCCTTTTCTTTAAAAAACTCTATTGCACCATTATCTAACTGCTCTACATCTACATAAGGCACAGGTACACCATCCCATCTTTTACCCTGTTTTTTTAATAAAAATTTATCTAAAGATGCACCTTTTAACTCTTTTTTTGTACTACCAGTTCTATAATGATACTGACCTTTATAGCTAACTGGATATGGATATGGCTCTATCTTGATTTCAATATATTTTTTACCATCTTCATCCAACAACATTACATCAACTATGACACCTAGGACATCTAACACTTTATTTGGTATATCTTCTAAGAGTTTTTTATAGTTATCAATACCTACAATACAACCACTATCATCTACACCAATATAAATTGTACCACCCTTAGCATTTGTAAAACCACATATCCATTTAAGATATTCATCTTTCCATAATTGTTTAAATTCGATGTCTTGGTTTTCATCTTTTTTTAGCATTTGGTACCTTTTATCTTAGTTAAATTTTGAATTCTTTCAATAAAGGCATTTTCACTTTCTAAAATATTATCCATAGTAAGATTATCTTTTGACAAATCAATCCCATCAACAATAAATTGAGTTTTATCATTTCCAAACCAATTATTTGAATGGGCTTTTAACTTTTCATAATCTTCTTTACAATGCTCGTTATCAAATCTACAGTTAAACTCTTTCTCTATTGGATATAAAAGCCCACCAGCGATAACATTATAACCTTGCTTATCGTAGTAGGTCATATAGGTATTAATCTGAAAAAAATCATTTCTATCTAAATCACCACCATTTTCATATCTATTTTTAAAAGTCATTTTTTTATATTTGGCATCAAAAATCATCACTTGATTATTATATTTATTTTTCATCACAATATCGGGCTTAATTTTTCTAATAAAAAAGTTTGATTGGTATACTTCTGTTTCTTCTTCATAAATTATATCCCAATCAGGCATTTGCAATTGTAATAATTTCACTAAATATATTTCAAATAACTCTGCTACATTGACTAATAAGCCAAAAGTTTCTTTATTTGCATTTGATTTTTCTTCAAGATTATTTGTATTAATAATTAATTTAGCATATTCAAGTACTTTTTTATATGGTGTAAATATAGGGTTTTGCAGTGCCTTACTTTTTATAGCTTTTGATATAGTTTCATTTGAGACAAATTTATTGCTCTTATGTTGTTTTAGGTGAGTTTTTATATTTGAAATATTTTTTGTGCTAAACTTATCTTTTTCGATTATAGATATAGCTTTATAAAGTACATCTATTATCTCTTGTATCTCTTTTTGCTCTCTTGAAGTAGAAGATACTTTACCTTTAAATGGTATATCATGTTTTATAAATCTATTTATATCTATTTTACCTTTTACTTTCATCTCATGATGATTTACACTTACATAAGATTTTGGAAGACCAAGTAAAAATGCTTTTTCGAGCTTTTGAATAAACATATAATAGATTATAAATTTTGAATAGTTTGTATCTTTTGAGTTTTTTTCTTTGGCATCAAATACAGATACATCATCTAAATAAACATCATTAGCAAAATTTAACATTTTGGTTAAAAATGTATCTGAAAATCTTGATTTTATATCTATCTCTACACCATTATAAGTAAACTTACCTATAAAATTTCCGACAGCGATATCATAAAGTAATTTTCCATTATTGTCTTTATAACTTTGTATGGAAAGAACTATATCGTTATCTCTTTTATTTGAATCACTATCTATAAAAAGATTATTTTTATTATTTTTATAATTCTTAAAAGTAATATCTGTATTATCTATATCATTTTTAGCTGTATATGTAAAATAATAATTATTTTTTATTTCTATCTTTTTATTTTTAACATTAAAAGAATGATATTCTGTAAAGAAGTTATCAACAGTTACTATCATTTATTTTTACTATTTTCCAATGTGAATATTTTTTTTGCTTTATCTAGCTCTTTTTTTATTTCATTTTCGCTAAATTCAGTTCTAAGATACTCTTTTAATAATGGAGCAATGTTTTCCATCCATATTTTATTGATTTGTGTATTATTTATATTAGATATCTTCATGAAGTATGAATGTCCCAATTCATATGAAACACTAAGATTAAAACCATTCTTTGAAATAATATATTCATTTAATTTTTTACATATCGTTATATATTCATCAACTTTATCATTAGATGCAAAATGCTCATAAATCACATCATAATCACATTTATAATGTTTCCAGACAAACCGCCTTCTAAGTGCCATATCAAAACTATCTACACTTCTATCTATATCGTTCATAGTTCCTATGAAATATATATTTTCAGGTACTCCAAAAAAATATTCATAATTTTTACCATCTTCTAAAATATATTGATCATTATCATCTATTTCTGCAATCTTCCCATTTTTATCCAACACAACTACTGCATGTTTCTTTTGCCATAATGAAGCATTTTGAGTTTTAATTTTAGTACCAATTAGCTTACTCTCTTTAAATCTTAATCTTTTATCATCTTCTAAGCATAAAAGTAGTTCTCCAAATACTCTTGATAGTTCTGCTCTATTTATCTCGTCTGCTACAAAATAAAAATTTTTAGGTTCCCTATTCTTATTTTTAGCTAAGATTAATTCTTTAAAAGCATCTATACACATATCTTTAAAAATACCATTTACTAATTCAAGTTGAATATTATTATTTGATAGAACTGGCTTAATACCATCAATAAACTCTTCATAACCAAAAGATGGATGAAATTGTACTAATTTATATTGCTTATTTTCATTCTGATTTTTAACAAATTCTAATCTATTTTTAATTGAATGTTCAACGCTATATGTTTTTCCTGTACCTGGTGCACCGTGAAGAACTATATTCTTAGCTTCCAATTCTATGTCACTTTTCCATAAATATGCCAAATCTTTATGATAAAAATCTAATTTATTAAAATCTTTATTGCTATATATTTCATCCCATTTATATGGATATTTATCATTATACTCTTCTCTTGCTTTTTTCCATACACATCGAAATTTCTCATCTAAATCATCTGACTCAAATTGTATATTAAAATGTGTTCCGAAAAAATTAACAATTTTTTCTTTATGATTATAACTTGCTATTGATGGATAAATATTAGGATTTAAAAGATGTAATAAAATATTATACATTGCTACTTTTTTTGTTGAATTACCAATTTTTACTTTTTGCTTTTCAGTAGTATTATCATCAACACCATTTTGAAGTATCTCTATATAATTAATATCCTCTTCATCTGATGATTTTATAACTTTATCTAAAAATTTAATAATAAAAATCAACTCTGCTGGTTTATTTGTTTTATGATATTGACCTGTTGACATTATCCCTTTAGAAAATGAAAATTGGTTGCTTTCTTCAATTTGTTTATCTTCACTTAACCACTTATTAATATCATCTATTTTACTAGACTGTTTCATATCAGATGCAGCTAATGACCATAACCAAATAATATGGGCAAACAATTCATGTGCTTCTGATGAATTACCTAGTTGTTTTTTTATTTTGTTATCAAATGTATCACTAGATTCATCTGGTTTATTTACAAAACCTTCAATAATTTTATTTAAATTTTCTGTTGTAAAAATTTCATTTTCACTAAAAAGTGATTTATGTTGTTTTAAAAATCTTTCTTTAAAACAATTAAATCCATCATATATATCTTTTATATCTTCATTACATATTTTATTCTCATCACTCATATTTCTTCTCCTAAATTTTTATTCTCACCCAAAACACTCTCATGACATATATACTTAAAGTCACACCAACCACACACTTTTTCATCACTATTATCAAATCCAAACTTGCCATTTTCAATATTATCTTTAGTATCAAATATAAGCTCTTTCAAATTATCCTCAAACTCACTATTGTAAATTTCACTCTCTCCATCTTTAGATAAGTTAGCGAAATTATACTCTTTTTTTTGTGTCTTTCTATCTACATTTTTATCTGCTTTAAAACTCACTAATGACGCAAGATATTTACTTTTCGGATACTCTTGTGAAGCATATAAGATATAAAGTGATAGCTGAATATCTTTTAACTCATCTATCTTATCTTGAATCTCTTGATGAATTTTACTCTCTACTTTTTTTGATTTATAATCAATGATGTTGATTTGAGAACTTAGATTATCAAACCTATCTATAAACCCTTTGATAAAATAGTTCTTATCATCTTTATCTTTTAATATATAAGGTTTAAGCTCACTATCTAATGCAAACTCTTTTTCAAACTCTGTATTTGCAAAATACTCAAACTCTTCAGCTCTCTCTATATAATAGTCTACAAACTTAGCTAAAAGTCCTAAATGTCTATCATCTTGCAGTCCAGCTCGAAGAGTAGCTAAGAAGATTTGATGATGTATGTTCTCTTCTAGCTTAGGTTTTCCTCTTGGCTCTATGGTGTCTTTATGATTATATGCTTCAAAAGAGATTTTATACATTATCTCATAGAGTTCATCTCTATCTCTGCTTCTAATGTGGTTTTCTTTTATAAATTTACCAAAGAGTTCATAACAGAGGTGCATTAAACTCCCTTGCTCCATCACATCAAAACCTTCTTCAGTCTCATTTGGAGCTTTTAGTCTAACTTTGTTTAAATATAGATAAGCCAAAGGGCAGGATAAGTATTTATTAATTTGTGATGCTGAGAGATGTATTGCGCTTAATCCCTGAACGCCTTCTCCATCAAAAGTAGTAAACTCTTGACTTGTTATGCTCTCATAATATTTACTCGTATTTTCATCTGCTTTTTTTGTTTGGTTTTGGAGTGCTAATCCACTTACACTTTTAATCTTACTTATATCTATTGTTTCATCAAACTCGCTATCTATGAGTATAGATG
>JALSWC010000227.1 GCA_027060825.1 Sulfurimonas sp. | reverse complement strand
TAGGTTTCATAGCAGATGCGTGCATTGCAACTTGTTTAAGCGTATCTCTCAAACCTTCAGCAGTTTTAGCACTATCACATTTTGCTTTTACAATAACTGCAATACGCCCATTTGAGTGGATATAAGCATTCATAGCAACTGTATCATCTTCAGCTTCTAAAGTACCAAAACGACGAAGTTCAATTTTTTCACCAATTTTTGCAACTGTTTCAGTAAAGTAAGTACCAAACTCACTTCCCATAACTTCTGCAACATCACTTGGATTTTTTTCAAAAACTTCTTCAGTTGTTTTAAGTACTAAGTTTTGAAAACCTTCATTTTTAGAAACAAAGTCAGTTTCAGAGTTAATCTCTGTAACTGTAGCTTTAGAGAAGTCATCAGCAATTTTAAGACCTACAAGACCTTCTGCTGCAACTCTATCTGCTTTTTTCGCTGCTTTAGCAATACCACGCTCTTTTAAAAGCTCAGCTGCTTTTTCCATATCGCCATCAGCTTCAACAAGAACTTTTTTACAATCCATCATTGGTGCGTCAGTTGCACTACGCAACTCTTTTACCATTGCTGCTGTTACTGCTGCCATAATTACGCTTCCTCTGTAGCTTCTGGGGCTACTGTTTCTTCAGCTGGAGCTTCTTCTGTTGAAGTCTCTTCTACTTGTTCTTCTTCTGCTGGTGCATCACGAAGTGCTTTACCTTCATTAATAGCAGCTGTCATTTCACGACAGAAAAGTTGAATAGAACGGATAGCATCATCATTTCCTGGAATTGGATAGTCTATTAAATCTGGATCACAGTTAGTATCTAATGGTGCTACAATAGGAATGTTAAGGCATCTTGCTTCTAAAACTGCAATATGTTCTTTTACTGCATCAACAACAAAAAGCATATCTGGAAGTTTTTTCATATTACGGATACCACCGAAATATTGCTCAAGTTTTGCTTTTTGACGAGAAAGCATTAAAGCTTCTTTTTTTGTTAAAAGATCAATTTGACCATTCTCTTGCATTTCACTAATAACATCAAGTTTACGAATAGATTTTTGAATAGTTGGAAAGTTAGTAAGCATACCACCTAACCATCTGTTATCTACATACGGCATATTACAAGCAATTGCAGCATCACGAACTGAGTTACGAGCTTGTTTTTTAGTTCCTACAAATAAAATTGTTTTCCCTTCAGATGCAGCATCCATTACAACAGTGTAAGTGCTACGGAAATAGCGAAGAGTTTTTTGTAAATCAATAATATAGATATTTTTACGAACACCAAAAATATATTTTTTCATTTTCGGGTTCCAACGACGAGTTTGGTGTCCAAAGTGTACACCACATTCTAAGAGGTCTTTCATAGTTACCATAGGGTATCCTTAAATTGCACTATTTCATGCAAAGAAATTTTGTTAGTTGGCTTCGAGAGTATCGGACAATAACCACTAAAAAGTGGGTTGCACTAACTTTTTGACACAATCTGTTAATATTTTCTTTTTTACATAGCTGTTAAAGAAAAATCTGCGAATTATACTAAAATGTAATTTAATTCTAGCTTTTTAAGCGTTTTTTAACTCTGTAAGTTTCTCTTTGACTGCTTCTACATGCCCCTTTACACGAACCTTTTCCCATTTTTCACGGACAATACCATCAGGGTCAATAATGAAGGTGGAACGCACTATTCCCATATACTCTTTACCATAATTCTTTTTCAGTTGCCACACGCCATACTCTTGCATCATTTGCGTACTTTCATCACTTAAAAGTGTAATGCCAAGCTCTTTTTTCTCTATAAAATTTCTGTGTTTTTTTGTAGAATCTGCACTCACCCCTAAAATAATCGCATCAAGTGATGCAAAATCAGGAGCAGCCTCTGTAAATTCACATGCCTCCGTTGTACACCCTGGCGTATTGTCTCGAGGATAGAAATAAAGCACTATCCACTTTCCTTTTAAATCACGCAAACAAATCTCAATATCATCTTGATTTGGTAAACAAAACTCTGGAGCTTTTTGACCTATTTCTAACATTATTTTTCCTTTAGTTTTTTTATTGATTGCAATAGACTTCTTATGGTATAATTTATTCAAAAAAGAAGAATAAGAATGATAACTTATAATCCTGCATATTTAGATAATACAAACATATTTACCAAAAATGAATTAGAACTTTTAGAAGAGTTAAATAGAGAAGTTTCACTTGAAAAATTTTTAAATAATAAAAGCTATATAAATAAATTTGGTTTAGATTTTATCCATACTTCTGCCCTTATTGAAGGAAATACTTATGATAAACTAGACACGCAAGCTTTAATCCAATATGGAAGAACAGCAGGAGGAAAAAAATATAGTGATGCTAAGATGATTTTAAATCTTAGAGAAGCGTATGAAATATTTATAACTAAAGATTTACAACCCTCAAAAGAGACTTTAAAAGATTTACACTATATTTTATCTACAGAAATGATACCCCAACACAAAAGAGCAACTCCAAGAGATAGCGAAGTTACTATTTTAGGGTGTAATTACATCCCTTTAGCAACAAAAGAAAAACTGGATGATGAGTTAAATTATCTCTTTAAAGTAGCTGATACTATTGAAAATCCATTTAATAAAGCTTTATATGTTCACAATAATTTAGCCTATCTTCAATATTTTACAGACTGTAACAAAAGAACAGCAAGATTAATGTTAAATATAGTATTAAAAAATGAATCAAAAATGATATATATTCCTGATGAAGAAAGTGTAAAAGAGTATCTAAAATCTATAGTCACATACTATGAAACTGGTGACTATACTCTCTTTAAAAAATATTTTATTCGTAGTTATAAAAAAGTTATTGAAATGATAATTGAGATAGAAGAATCAAGAAAAAATGAAACTATTTTTAGGAAATAGTCTCTTCTTTTTGTTTTTGATAACGGTAGTATATAGCAACTATTATAATAATAAACCCTAAGGCAATAAAGGTAATCTCTTTTATATATTGATGAATAAGTGCCTCATTTGTCCCTATAAAATAGCCTAAGAGTGTAAGCACTAATGCCCAAATTCCTGCACCTAAAGTAGTATAAAGAGAAAACTGCATCAAATCCATCTTTGCAATTCCAGCAGGAATGGAGATAAGCTGACGAATACCAGGAATGAGACGCCCTGTAAAAGTAGAGATATGCCCATGCTTCTCAAAGTAATTTTCCATCTTTATAAGTGTCTCCTCTTTAATGAAAAAATACTTTCCAAATTTAATGAGAAACTTACGCCCAAGGGTCAATGCCAAATAGTAATTTATGAATGCACCAATAAGACTCCCAACTAAGGCACTCCCCATAATAGCTACAATACTCATACTCCCCTGCGAAGCCAAATACCCAGCAGGTACCAAAACAAGTTCACTAGGAAATGGAATAAAACTAGACTCAATAGCCATCATAAT
>JALSWC010000226.1 GCA_027060825.1 Sulfurimonas sp. | reverse complement strand
TCCTCTTATACATCGTTTTGAGAGTTTTGGATAGAGACCATTTGGCATAACTTCTGCACCAATAAAAGAGACAGAATGAGGAATTTTATATTTTTTGAGTATCTCTTCATAAATCATCTCTCCAGAGAGTTTTTGAGGGTTAAATTCAACACGACTTACATAGCCATCTCCATCAATATGACTAAAAAATAGCCTACTACCATTTTCCGTTGTTGGGTCTGGAACAGGAAGAGATTTAAGGCGAAGGGCTTGTTTGAAATATTCAAATGGGTTAATTACCCACATATTTTCATTATTGATTTCTGAGATAAAATCATCAAAAAGTACATACCCTCCCCATGGGGTAATTGCTGCAGGGGTTGATGTGTCACCATTTGTATCTTGGTATGTAAAGAGTGCTTTTGAACCTTCTGGTGGGGTAAAATAGAGTGTTTCACTTGAAATGGGACTTTTTATTTCAAAGTCCATGATAGAATCTTTATATATAATCTTTCTTTGAACATTTTCTTCACTATCTTTTGTCTCAATACCTAGTTCTTGTAAAAGCATAGAATCACCAAAACCAAAACTTCCTGCAAAGGCCACATAAATATTATATTTATGTAATTGTTTAATCCAAGAGATAAGCTTGTCTGGAGATTTATAATTAACAGAGAGCCAAACTACTACACCTGCATATTGTGTCATATGTTCAGGATCAGGTAATCCTTTATTGATGTTGTATAAGGTCTGTATATAGCCTTGATACTCTAAGGGTAAAGCACCAATTTGGTGTGCAGGAATAATTGTTATATCTCTTTTACCATTTACAAGTGTTAATATCTCTCTCTTTATTGCATTTTTAACGCCATAACCGTAGATGTCTTGTGCATTGTTTGTAAGGTATGCAATCAATCCTGCGTTTTGTAAATATTGTATGCGTTTTTGAGGTGATGCATCTGCTGTAGTTGTCTCTATGTCAATAATCGTATTTGTGTATTGTTTAAGCTTTTTAACTCTTTTTATTAAATTTGGAAGCTTTTGTGCATTGTATAGGACAATGCCATCAAAAGTATTTAAAACATTTGAAAATTGTAATGTTTTTGTTGGATGTAAAAGTATATGTGCATCTTGAAATTTACTTTGTATGCTTAAGGTATTGAGTAGGGCTATTATCTGTTTGTCCGAGCCATTTTGTGCATTTATGTAAAAGTTTTGAAACCCTTTTTTTTGTAATGCTTTTATCTCTTGTAGTTTATGTTTAAGCGTACTTTTTTTTGTGAGAAGTATTTGAGCATATATTTTTTTATTGTAAACTTTAAATCCATGCGTATAAACATTTGTTTTTTTGGGATTGACAATAATATAATCATCTATTCCAACCATTGGATAGGAAATTTTACTGCCGAGATAAATAATAGCACTTTTATCATGAAGTGATGCTTGTAGGGTAGTTGACACTACTAAAAGTAGTAGTAAAAATAGTCTATTGTAGCATAAATGTTTCATAATTCAACCTTTTCATCTCTTCTCTTATCACAACAAGAGAGATTGTAAAGACAATAAGCAATGATATTGTATATCCATAACCGTACATTTCTGTTCCCATTTGAATAGATATTAAGGTAAGTATGCCATTGAGTAGAAGAAAAGCTATACAGAGCCACATTGCAGGTTTTTTTCTATCAAGATAGTAGAGTATAGCAAGAACAGACATAAAACCCAACTGTAGGAGTGCCCCAATAGTCAAAATGTAAAAAAGTCCGAGATAAATTATGGAGATATTTAACCACTCAAAGAGTCTTGGTGCACCTAAGAAAAAAATGACATCTGCAATTCCTTGTGCAAGAAGAACCTCTCTGATTGCTTGTCGAATAACAGTACTCATTTCATCTTTATATTCTTTAATAAGGTTGAGGGTACCACCATCCCTAACTGCATTATAGTAAAGATCATATTTTTCGGCAAAATCTGCTTCAAGACGGAAAAAAAAGATTGCCATTCCAGGTAGGATTGAGAAATATGCCAAGAAGATAGGCATATCATAAACAACGGAAGCATGCAGTTTTCCAATGACGGCTGCACCAGTTGAGGGAGAGTACCAAAAAACGAACTTGTCTATCCATGAACCAAAGTTATAAGCAAGGCCTGCAATAGCGAGTGTCCAGTAAAAATTTTTATCTAAAAAGAAATCAAGTTTAAGAAAAATTGTTGATGGATAACTTTTAATAATAAGGCTCATGAGAATAATAAATAAAACAGAGTTTCCTGTAAAAAAGATAAATAGAAGTATTTGTATAGAGTTTCCCCAAAAATATGATGCTACAACAATAAATCCGTAAGAGAGTAGGTATGCCCATACAACAGCACTATAATACTTTAAACTTGCTGCTAAAATACTAGAAATCCAAACACCACAAAGAATCATAAATGTAAGAATTGCTGCAACAATTAACGAGATAGCTAAGCCATTAAATATCCAAAGAAAGAGAGGTACAATAAATATAACTCCTAAAGACCATGATAATATGATAGCTCCAAAGTAAGAAGGTAGTACTTCGCTCTCTCTCTCTCGATAAATGAGATCGGCTATGTAGCGAGTAAAAGGTAACTGTAATATACCTGTAATAATAAGACTTGATGCTAAGGCAATAGCGTAAGTAACAACAACTTGAAATCTAAAGGCACCTTTTACTTCTCCTACATGTGCAAGGTTTAAAAAACCTACAATCAAGATGGCAACAATAGAAATTACCCATGGACCAGAGCTTAAAATAGCAGAGTATCCATATACTTTTGCTAAAGAGAGAAGCCTATCTTCTTTTAGTATCTTTCTCAGTTCAAACCCTATGCCTGCCATTGTACTACCTTAAATCTTCTTTGTGCTTGTTTTATAAATGGAATGGGTTTAGGTGCATAATAAGGGTAAACGATTTTTTCTAATTCTTCCCAATCTCTTACAAGTGCCTCTTCATATATATTGGCATACTCTTGTAAAAACATTGTCTGCTCATAGTATTTGTTTACTCGTTTTAATCCAGCCTCTTGTGCTTTTTTCCATGAACCATTTTCAAATGTTAAAAGTTTTACATACTCTTCTGCTAAAGCTTCAGGATTTGCTATACCAACAACAGCTCCTGCTATGCCTATTGCTCTATCTGCATCATTAATGGCTCCCTCAATAAGGTCACGGCAACTTCCAACATCTGTTGCTACACATGGTACGCCTGCTGCATATCCCTCAAGTATCACAAGTGGCATTCCCTCACTAATGGAAGAGAGTGTTTGTAGTGCAGATTTTGGAAGTATCTCTTTAATATTACTAAAGCCAAAGAATTTAATTGTATCAGGATGTTTTTCAAGCTCTTCGTGTGAAATTTCACTTCTATTGTCTTTAAAAAGTTGTTTTTTCTCTTTGAGTCCAAGTGATACAGCCATCTGTTGGCACTCTTCAAAATACTCCATATCCTCTTCAACGGGTCCAACAATCCATCCCTCTATATCAGGAATAGAGAGGGATGCAATTTTCATAGCACGAATAAATGTTTTTATATCTTTAATAGGAACAACACGCCCAATAAGTGTAATAATAGGTTTTGGAGTCTCTAGTCTATGTACCATGGTAGCCTCAAGTCCTGCAACATCAACACCATTTGGAATAACATAACATTTATTTTCATTTGCTCCATAACTTATTTGGATATTTTTCGCTCCATTAAAGAGAGATAGTATATAGTTAGATCGATCATAACAAAAGCGACCTACACGATCAAAAAAGCTTACCCACATCTTTTTGATGTAATTATACTCTTCAGGCTGTTGTAAAAGGCTTGGTTTTTTAAATTCAATCCAATCAGCAGAGAACATGTCAATTTTTCGTTCCCTTGTATAAATACCATGCTCAGTTAAAATATAGGGACGGTTTGTATTGTATGAAGCAAGTGTAGCCATAAATCCAGCATAGCCTGTTGATGGAGCATGAAAAATTGTTGTTTTTGGAAGATTTTCTACTATATCAGCTAAAATCCAGATAGGTTTATGGATATTACGAAGGGTCCAAAAATAGTCAATAAATGGTACATCAGGGCAGTTCTTTGAGTAAGTTTCATCTATAAAATCCCATGATTTTTTGGCGTATAAAAAATCTTCAAATTTTACTTTTTCATTATAGAAAGAGATGTTTTGCAACTCTTCTGGCATTGAAAAATTATCTTCAGAAAAACTTTTATAGAGCTTTCTTATTGATGCAAATCCCTCTTTACTTCCTTTACGCTTTTTAACTGTTGGTTTATTATCATCTTGGAACATATAATGTACTTCAAGATGTTTGAGATTTTTTGGAAATTTATAGCTTATTTTTAAAGGTTCTCCATCAATATTATCTTGAGCTCCAACAAAACAAACACCAAAAGTAAATTGGGGTAAACCTTCCATAAGTTGTGCTAACCATGAAGATACTCCCCCTCTAATATAGGGAAATGTTCCTTCTGAAAATAGCATAATATCAACGGAATCACTCTTTGGAAATTTTTGTTCATTTAGCATTATGAAACCTTTTTCCATTGTTCTATAAGAGGATGGACTGTTGTATTTATTTGTAATAAACCAAGATTATTTAGGATTGATTTAGTTAGATTATATTTTCCAAGATAAAAATAGGCTTCTGCCATATAAGGTAATACAAAAGTTGCATTGTCTTTGCTAAGTTCTTGTGCTGCTGTAAATTCTGAGATAGCATTATCATACTCTTGAAGGCGTAAGTAATATCTACCATAGAGTTGGTGTAACCGTGAAAGTTTGAAAAATAGATTTTCTGTATTAGAATTTTTATTTTCTTTGAGTTTTGCATTCAAAAGTTCTATTGCAATAGTAATATAATGTTTTACTTGCTCCATAAATCCATCATTAAGTATTTCATTTGAAAGTTCTGAATAGAGCATTTCCCAATATAAAAATGCAAGCTCATAAGCCGAAGCTATTATCTGTTCTGTATTATTTATTTTCTCTGCTTCGTTGAAAAGTTCAAGTTCAGTATTAATACTCTTTGCAATTTTTTGTTCTGCTTTATTGATAATGGCATACCCAAACATTCTCACTTCGTCTTCAGGACTAGAGAGTGATTGTTTGATAATACGGAGATTTTTAGGAGTTAAATTGTTGGCAAGAATATTGAGTGCATAGACTTTTTGTTGTGCAGATTTTTTTTTATTTAAAATAAAATCGTTAAAGGCACCCTCTCCAAATGTTCTTTTGACTTCCAAAAAAGAGATGTCAAATTCACCGAGATCTAATGAATTAGTATTGACATTTTTTGTTTTATATGTAGTATGTACAAGTTGCCATGCATACCATATAGAAGCAATATATCCAAGAACTGGCATTGAAAAGTTAAAAATAAAAAAATAATTAAAACTTGATTTTGTGTTGTTTCTATGGAGTGATGCAAAGAATAAGAGACGATGGAAGCGTGTTTTATTTGTTACTAATTGTAATCTTTTAAAATCTTTATGTTCATATCCTGTAGTGACAAATCGTCTTTTAATGTATTGAGCAACAGTAAAGGCAATAAGCATACTAAAAAATATATGCAATAAAAGTAGTGTAAGGTAATAAATATTGGAAGTATTGAGCATTCGATTAGTTTTCATAATTATTTTTATAGTATTTTTCTAAAAGTTCAAGTTGTCCTATATTAAAAGTCATATAATCAAATTTTTGATCATTTTTATCTTTTAATATGCTTAATAATCTATTTGCAAGCCCTACGGCTGCAGTTTTATCATACATTGGTAGAAGTATTGTAATAAAATAATACTCTTTATAATGGGCTATATGAAAAATGTCAAGAGAGCGTAATAATGTTTGTAATTTATCCATAAGTCGGGTTACACGGAGTTCACTTGGAGTGCGTAAAACGAGTAGGGCAGAGTGAATTTTATATTTTAAGTAAAAATTTTTCATACGAAATATTTCAAATTGAAACTCTTTGTTGTCAATGAGTTCTATTTGATGAATATGGGAAAGTTTAATCGATTTGGAAGTCTCTAATGCAAAGTATTCATGAAGAATGCTTATTGATGTGAGATATTCTTTATTAAAAAACATAAATGGCATCTGCTCAATGACAATTATTGAGATTATGTTATTATTAATAAGAGCAGGAATAGATGCAAGATATTTACTTTGTTCTTCGTTAATTGTATTTGGCTTTCCCATGTCATCACTTATAAAGACTGATAATTTTTTATTTATTGATCTATCAACAATATAATCATTAAGGAGTTCTTTAACTTCTCTTTTTTCATCTGTTCCAATGCTAACAATATCAATATCTTCTTCTGTTGTTTCTTCTTTTTCTTTCATCATATCTTTAAAATAAAGGATATGCCCCACTTTTAAATTGAATGATTTTTCTAGTAGTTGTAAAAGATTGGCATGTATTTTTTTTTGTTTCTCTGTTTCTTTTATATTATTTGCAATTTTTTCATTAAGATTTAGAATATGATATACAGAATTACGAATACTCATAGGTTTTACGACATAACTTTTTTCAAGTTGATCGTGAGAAATTTTTAATGAATAAAATGCTCTAGATAGTTCAGATAATTTTTGAGATTTATATAATGCTTCTACTTCAGCTTTATGAATTTTTGTAGTCCAAAAGTAGTGGAATTGACTTAGTAAGAGTACCATAAGCAAAAAAGTTAAAAAAGAGATGTAATGAAATGTTGGATAAAAAAACCACATTGTAAGTGAAATAACTGTTAGTGCGAGTACACCACTCTCAAATCCATGGAAGAGCGTAACTATAGTAAGTATTATAATTACATATGGAAGATTAGCATTTAAAAGACATATATCTTTTGGATTAATAGCATAGCCAATAAACAAAAGTAAAGAGACAACTGCCAAAGTTTCTGCGTAAGCATATTTGTAAAAGTATTTCCATACTTTTTCGAGTTTTGTCTCCTTTTTAAATCGATTATTTTTACTTGGCATTACTCTTCCATCATATGAAGCATCATTGATTGTGCTGTGGTACCAATAGAACCATTGCCCCAATCACTATCTGAGCCTGTAGCACTCCAAATAAGTTTTTTGTTTTTTGTTTTATAAAGTGACATTTGTAAGCTTACAGCAGGTTCTCCATCTATTCCTGTTTTGTATCGCCATTCACTTACTCCACCAAAAAGGAAGTATTTAGAACCATCATTTTTTGCTTTTCTATAGGCTTTTTTGAAGGAGTATTCTTTTTCATAAACATGAGAAATTATCTGGTAGCCTTTAGACTTTAATATGCCTTCTGCAATGTTTGAAGCACGCATTCCTGCTCGTGGTGTATCGGTAAAGTTTTGTAGTCGAAAGACACTTACTGTAATATCTTTTTTTTCTTGATGGGTATCATTTATATCTTTATATACTGGTGGTAAAGCTTTGCGAGTACTAACCATAACATTACTTGTACAACCTGCCAGCAATAGAGAGATAATAGTAAGTAGTAAGAATTTCAACATGAATTTTCGCTCCTATAAATGTATGATTTATGATTGTTTCTCAAAAGTCTAAAATTGTAGCATAAAACGCATTTGATATATGTTAATAGCCCTATCTTTTTTGAAGGTCGCCAAAATTAAAAAACTCCTTATTACTCAAAATATTTTAAAATTTAAACGAGATAACTTTATTTTTTGTAGTTTTTACTTTACTTCATTGATGCTAAACGATACATCGGTATTGTTAAATTTTTCAAATTTTGCTAAATCCGTTTGAATATGCTCTAATTTTTCTTCACTCATTATTAAAAAATCATCCCCTTCAACTCTAAAAATAATTTGTTTTAGATAGAGATTTTTTAAAAAATGGGCAAATTGTTGTAAGAACTCATCCCCTTTTTGCCAACTAAATTTTTTATTGTATGCTGAAAAGTTATGTAAACTTACACTATACTTGTAAATATTTTTTGAGTGGATATGGTCTCTTAGAATAATATCAATATAGTCGATTATAAATAAATCTGTTAATCTATCTTTATAAAAGTAGGAGAATCTCTGTTTCTCTATAAGCGTTTTTGGAAGTTGCGTAATATTTGTATCTATTTTTATATCTTTTAAGGCTCTACATGCTGCATCTACTACTTCAGGATGGTAACTCTTTTCACTCAGTTCTTGTAACTCTTGCAGTGCCGTTGCCACACTTTTTTTTGCCTTATAAATTCTATTTGTAGTCATAGCATCAAAGGAGTCTGCTACCATCATAATTCTGCTTAATGGTCGAATCTCTTGAGCTTTAAGACCTCTTGGGTAGCCTGAGCCATCATACTTTTCATGATGCTCTCTCATAATGTCGGCTATCTCTTTATAGGCATCTATTTTACTTAGGAGTAGATACCCTGCGTTTAAGTGGTCTTGAATAAGCTCATATTCAAGATTATTGAGTTTTGTTGGTTTTAAAAGTACACTATCTGGTGTGGAAATTTTGCCTATATCATGGAGCCATGCTGATTTTTTCAGAAGTTCTATCTCTTCATCTTTATAGCCCATCTCTTTGGCTATCAGTTCACAATATTGAGCCACTCTTTTTGTATGTCCTGCTGTATAAGCATCTCGTGACTCAATCATATCAACCATAGAGTGTATGATTTGTCTTTGATTTTCGCTTCTTTGACTCTCAAGTTTTTCTATCTTTTTCTCATTAGATTTGTCATGAAAGGTTACAACTGTTCCAACAACACTTTCCTCTATAAGAAGGGGTGTTGCAACTAAAGAGACTTCTAAAATAGAGCCATCTTTTTTTACCATAGACTCATTATTATCTCTAACTTTTTCTCCTAAAACCATGGCTCTATGTACTTTGCACTCTTGCGAAGAGATTCTTTTACCATTGTTATCTTTGTAGTGAATATAGTCATGGGCTTTTTTGCCAAGCAGTTCACTCTCTTGAAATCCTAAAAGTCGTAATGCTTCGTGGTTTATAAAAGTTAATTGACCATCCCTATCAATGGTATAAACACCATCACCAATGCTTTGTGTAATGTTGTAGAGCTTTTTTTCATTTTGTGTAAGTTTCTTTTTTTCATTGAAAAGTTTTAAATAGAGGCGTATTTTGTTGAGAAGTTGATTGTCGTCAATGGGTTTTGTGATGTAATCGATTGCACCTATCTCAAAGCCATATTGTATAAACTCTTCGCTTTTAAAAATAGCAGTTACAAAGATGATGGGAATATCTTTTGTTTTTTTATTTGATTTAAGGATTTTAGCAAATTCAAAGCCATTTATGTCAGGCATCTGCACATCTGAAAGTATCAAATCTACATGATTTTTAAGTAAAAGTGTTAATCCTTCATCAGCACTTAAAGCCTCTATTGTTTGTACATTTTCAAGTGTTTTTAAGAGGGCTGTAAGAGTAAAAAGGTTGTTTTTATTATCATCGACACATAAGATAGTGTATTTTGTATTATTTATTTCGTACATACTCTATTTCTTCCACTCTCTTTTGCTTCATAAAGGGCTTCATCTGCTCTATTGGTAATACTTTTTATGGTATCTCCTTTTTGGAATTGGGTAAGTCCAAAACTACATGTAATATTTCCAACCTCTTCAAAAGGTTCTTTCTCAATTAAAATGCGTATATTTTCAACAATTTTCATAGCATGCTCTTTGTCTGTCTCTAATGCCAATATAAACTCTTCTCCACCCCAGCGTGCAAAAATATCACTCTCTCTTATGCGTTTACTTACAAGTGCAGTTAAATGTTTTAAAACTACATCTCCTGCTAAGTGTCCATAAGTGTCGTTGACATTTTTAAAGTGGTCAATATCTAAAATAACAAAGCTCATACTCAAATTATTGAATGAACCTTGCTTGAGTTTTTCTTCCATAAGTTGGTTAAACATATTTCTATTATAAATTTGTGTAAGTGTATCGAAATTAGCTTGATGTTCAAATTTTCTTGTTCTTTTTGCTATAACTGTAATATCCGTAAGGGAGAGGATGTACAAATCATAAAATCTTTTTGCTTTAATGGTAAAGTTATGTATTCGTTTCTCTTTATCTTCAATGGCAACAACAACATCATCACTTTTTAAGCGTTCTATAATGGTGTCTATCCAATTCGCTTTATCGTCTAATAATTTTAGATGAAAATAGCCATCAACTTCCTTAAATGATTGACGAATACAATGGTACTTCTTTTGAAAAATCAAGAGTGTCTCTACATCAAAAAAATCAAGCACTGCTTGATTTGCATTTATGACCTGATCCCCATCTGTCACTAAAATGAGATTATCTTGTAAATCCACAATATTTTGTGCATACTCTTTCTCTTTTTGCAGAAGTCTCTCTTTATCTCTAAATTTAAGATGAAAATCTACTCTTTTTAAGAGTTCAACGCTATTAAATGGTTTGCTCACATAGTCACTGCCACCCACTTCATAACATTTTTCAATGGTTGCATCATCTGTTTTTGCTGTTACAAATATTATGGGAATATTTTTGAGTTTTTTGTTTGATTTAATCATTTTTGCCATCATAAATCCATCAATCTCTGGCATCATAACATCGAGTAAAATTAAATCTATTTTATTATGTAGTAAAATTTCTAAACCATTCTCGGCTGATAAGGAAGTAAATATTTCATATAAGCTATTTTGAGTATGTTCAAATAGACTTGTTAATGTAAAAAGATTTGATTCTATATCATCAATACATAAAATATTTTTTTTCATATTGAAAGCACCTTCATCTTATTTTTTTATATATTTGTGTTGTATTGTTGTATCTTTCAAACTTAGAACTATAATCATGATGGAGGAGTTCTTTCTCACCTAAAATTAAGTAACCCTCAAATTTTAAGGAGTTGTAAAAGAGTTCAAATACCCGTTTTTGGAGTGCCTCTTCAAAATATATTAATACATTACCACAGACAATGATGTCAAACTCATTAAAAGAGCTGTCTGTAACTAAATTATGTTCAAAGTATAGTATTTTTTCTTTTATAAAAGGTTGAACAGTGACAAAGTTGGCATTTATTGAAAAATAGTTCTTTAATGAGATGTTGAGTCTGCTTAGTGTGAGATTTTCTTTTGCTTTTTCGTATGTGGAGGAGTCGTAGAGTCCATTTTTTGCTTCCTCTATGATGGTTTTATTAAAATCGGTTGCGTATATTATGGACTTATCGAATTTTGCGACATTCTCAAGAAGTATTGCTAGTGAGATTGCCTCTTGACCACTACTACAACCTGCACTCCATATTTTGATATTTTTTCTATTTTGAAATGATGTTAAAAGTATCTCTTTTAAATCTTTGTACATCTGTGGATTTCTAAAAAATTCTGTTACATTAATGGAGACCTCTAAGAGAAATTTTTTAAATTCTGTCTGGTTAAATAGAATATCTCCAACTATATTTTTGAAGCTCTTTGTTTGCCTTTTAATCATAAAAGTTTCTAGTCGTCTTTGCAACATTTCATGATGATACTCTCTTAAATCATATCCAAACTTGAGCCTTATCTGTTGCATAAGATAAATTATGTACTCTTCTTTTGAGTAATTTGTATTTAAAAAATGAATATATGCTATGATTTCTTGAAGATGAAAGAGATAATTATGACGCTTCTCTTGTAAGGCATGGACAACCATAGAACGAGCTTCTCCTGCACACTCCTCTTGGTTTTGTATAATGATTTTTGAGCCGTTATTTTGAAGCATTGACAATTTATCGACACCATCATTGACATAACCACACTCTTGTATAATCACTAAGGAGTTTTTGTAGTAGTTGGAAAAAGATTCATAACTTAGTGAGATGGAGGGCTTGGCGAAGTTATACTTTGGAGCATCACTTAAAATACAATAGCCATTTTCAACTAAAAGATGCTTGTTATGGGGAGCGAGATAAATTCTTCCCTTTTGAAGTTGTTGCATCTCTTTTGCATAAGAGACTTTGTGGCTTGTGTAGGGTTGGAGTATTTTATCAAAACTGTTTCTTCCCTCTGCTTGTTGGTGTTGCACTATAACCAAACTCAAATTTTCAAAATTGCACTGCTTGACAATGGCTACAATTTTCTCAAAAGAGTCCATACTCCCACCTAGAAGAATAACCTCGATGCTCTGTGCATCTACGATGGCTTCTTTGTGTTCTAAGCTAGAAAATGTTTTAAATCCAAGCTTGTGTAAGTAGTGTGTAAGTCGCTCTTTTTGAGGATGTAAAACTATATCTTTTTGCTTAAGAAATATTTCACTGTAAAGTATCTCAATAATTGATGCATCAAGTGTATAGATATTTACAAACTCCACAAACCATTGGCTAT
>JALSWC010000225.1 GCA_027060825.1 Sulfurimonas sp. | reverse complement strand
TATTTTATAGTAGGTGGTGTAATGTTCTTCCCAAGAAGGGCATAGCTCTTCCCAACTCGTGCAAGAGGTGCATAATCAAGTGTAATTCTCTCTTTATCGCTAATAATTGTATCATCAATAAACTGTGCTTTTATCTCGACAACTAAAGGAATAGTTTTTGAGCCTTTAAGGTCTATCTCTTGATAAAATTCACAAAAAAATGCACTAGGAACGCCTGCAACCATAGGAGGAAAACCTTTTACAACTTCTTTTGTTGCAATGTCAAACGCCGTAGCTTCACTCTCATTTTCTGGGAGTTCTTTTGAGCTAAAGTGCATTGCTTCAAGGTGTGCCTCATCAACCATACAGATGGTACACTTTTTTGTTTCACGCAAATTTTTAAGGGTATCTTTTTGACTTCCATCGCTTTTATGCCCAATGCTTACCATCATGGTAGCAGGTTCAGAACTAAGCCCCATAAAATAGCTAAAAGGTGCAATGTTAAGAACTCCTTCTCTGTTTTGAGTGACAATCCATGCAATAGGTCTTGGAATAATGGTCTGAGCCATAAGCTGGTATTTTTGTGTGAGTTCTTTGTTTGCATAATCAACAATCATTTTAAAGTCCTACTATATGTTTAATATTATCTAGCATTCCATGTTTTTCTTCATGAACAGTTTCATCTTTTTCTTCGTTTGTCGTTGTTTTTCCTGTGTAGGCATCTTGTGGCATAACATTCTCAGGAGTTCCATCGACATTTACAACTTGAAGCTCTGGATGAATAAGCTCACGAAGTTTTTTTTGCACAACCATTTTTGTAGTCATTAAGCTCATAGAACAACCACCACAAGCACCTGTAAGAGTGATGTAAATAATACCATCTTTTGCACCTAAAAGGTCAATTCCTCCACCGTGAGAATTTACATACTCACTCACTTTTGGAATGTACTTCTCTACAGCTTCATAAATATCTTCATCTAAAAATTGCATAATCCTAACCTTAATTAAATATGAAAAAATTATATTCTTTTATATTTAAAATAAGTTTAGTTTATTTTACTAAATATCTGCTAAAGTTTAAAACCTTTTATTGCATCTTTAAGTACATTCACATGTTCTTCAATAGAATCAACATTTTCATCTATTTGAGAGAGGTCATTTACAAGTTTTTCTCCATCTTTGTTTGATCGTTCTATGTCTGAAACCATAGTAAATGTAGCATCTTTAATGACAGAAATAGTCGCTGTAATCTCAGAAGTTGCATGTTGGCTTCGCTCTGCGAGTTTTCTTACTTCATCAGCAACTACGGCAAAACCACGACCATGCTCACCTGCTCGTGCTGCTTCTATGGCTGCGTTTAGTGCAAGTAGGTTTGTTTGGTCTGCTATGTCTTTAATGAGTCCGACCATATTTTCTATCTCATTTGTAGAAGCTTCTAATGATTTTGCTTTTTCTACAAGTTCTCCTTGCGCTACTTGGAACTCTCCACTTGCCCACTCTACTGAGTTTTGGACAACCTCTTTTGTTTTTATTGAATCTCTATCTACTTCATTTGCTGAGGTTTGCGTTTGGCTTACCATACTTTGAAGGGTTGAAATAATAGAGTTAATAGGTTCTTCGAGTGTTTTAAGCTCAGAACTCTCATCAAGATGCATAAGGTCTGAAATATCTCTATCTCGTAATCTTGCAAGTCGTTGAATAATAGGTGCAGTCTGTTCTAGTAAAAACTCTTTTCTTGTTTTTATCTCTTCTTGTCTATCTCGTACAATAACAAAAGTTCTATCAAGTGTCCCTTTGACAAAAACAGGAATTACATAAACAAAAACAGGAATAATTTTCCCATTTTTATCTTCAACATTTGCATAACCAAATCCAGCTTTTCTCTCTTTCATGTCATATTGTCCAACAATCTTACAAACTTGGCATTCACTAGGATTACTTGGCCAAAGCACTTTGCCTGCACCACTTACACTTTGTAGTTCATGATCATTCCATTTCATGAGTTGTTTGAAATCTTCATTCCATTCAACAAATTTTCTATCTGGTAAAACGGCAAACATCCCCACAGGATAAGTGCGTTTAAACTCTTCCCAGTAAAACATCTCTCTATTTTTAATGGCAAAAAGTGTTTTTACCTTCTTTTCAATATTATCGCTCTGAAGAATTTGTTTTTCATTGTCAAATACAACAATTTTATCATCTGCTAAAACATCTTTTATCTCTTGATTTAAAAAGCCAAAATCATACTTTGGTTCGCTCTTTGAAAAAAATCCCATAATTCACCCTTATGCTAAAAATTATAAGCAATGATACCATAATTTGTATATATATTTTTAACATATTTTCGTTATAATCGCATAATTTTATAAAAGAGAAAACTATATGGATATTAGAGAAGCGTATTTAAAATACTTTGAATCAAAACAACATACACGAGTTCCTTCGGCACCTTTAGTGCCAGATGATGCAACATTGCTTTTTAACAATGCAGGTATGGTACCGTTTAAGTCGATTTTTACAGGAGAGATTCCTGCTCCTAAAAATCCTCGTGCAACATCATGCCAAACTTGTATTCGTGCAGGAGGGAAGCATAATGACCTTGAAAATGTAGGGCATACTGCACGCCATCACACTTTCTTTGAGATGCTTGGAAACTTTAGTTTTCGTGACTATTTTAAAGAGGAAGCTATTGCCTATGCATGGGAGTTTATTACAGAAGTTTTACATCTTGATGAGAGTAAGCTCTGGGTGACTATTCATGAAAGTGATGATGAAGCTGAAATGTTTTGGAAAAAGCATATTGCTCCTGAGAGAATTATGCGTTTAGGTGACAAAGATAATTTTTGGGCTATGGGCGATACTGGACCATGTGGACCATGTTCTGAGATTTTTTATGATCAGGGTGCAGAGCACTTTCATGGTGCTGAAGATTATATGGGAGGCGAGGGCGATAGATTTTTAGAGATTTGGAACCTTGTTTTTATGCAGTATGAGGTAAAAGTAAAAGGTGGTGAGAGAATCCCCCTTGAAAAGCCTTGTATAGATACTGGAATGGGTTTAGAGCGTGTTGTTGCCATTAAAGAGGGTGCATTATCTAACTATGGTTCCTCTTTGTTTATGCCAATCATCCGAAAAGTGGAAGATATGGTAGGCAAAGAGTATGTTTATGCAACTGGTGCATCTTACCGTGTTATAGCCGACCATATACGAACTGCTGTTTTTCTTCTTTCACAAGGAACAAACTTCTCCAATGAGGGACGAGGCTATGTGCTTCGTAGAATCCTTCGCCGTGCTGTGCGTCATGGGTATTTACTAGGGCTTCGTAAGCCTTTTATGTATAAACTTGTGGAGACACTAACAGATATTATGGGTGGCGAGTATGCCTACCTTATTGAAAAAGCTGATGTTGTAAAAGAGCAAATAGAGCTTGAAGAGACGCGTTTTTTCAAAACTATTGCGTCTGGAATTGCACTTTTTACTACGGAACTTCAAAATACAAAAGAGATTTTTTCAGGAGAGGTTGCGTTTAAACTTTATGATACTTATGGTTTTCCTCTTGATTTGACTGAAGATATGTTAAAAGAGAAAAACCTTGGGCTTGATAGTGCAAAATTTGAAGCATTGATGCTTGAGCAAAAAACACGAGCAAAAGCTGCTTGGAAAGGGAGTGGCGATGATGCTGTGCAGGGTGACTTCAAAGAGTTACTTGAAGCCTTTGGTACAAATGAATTTGTAGGGTATGAAACAACACAATATGCTTCTAAGGTATTGGCACTTTTAGATGAAAACTACAAAAGAGTAGATGCGTTAGATATTGGAGAAAATGGCTGGGTAATGCTTGACAAAACTCCTTTTTATGCACAAAGTGGTGGACAGTGTGGCGATATTGGAGAACTCCAGTGCCGTGCAAAAGTGCTTGATACAAGAAAATTCTTCGAGATGAACCTCTCTAAAATTGCTGTAACTTCAAGCATCAAAGTGGGCATCAATGTTGATGCTATTGTCGATATTTCTCGTAATGAGATTACAAAGCATCACTCTGCTACACATCTTCTTCATGCTGTTTTATTTGATGAGCTTGGAGGGCATATTTCTCAAGCAGGCTCACTCGTAGAAGCAACAAGATTGCGTTTTGATTTTTCTCATCCAAAAGCTTTAAGTGAAGCAGAACTTAGCGAAATTGAGAAACGAGTAAATGTTGAGATTATGCGTGCTATTCCTGCCCAAACAGAGGTTTTACCAATAGAAGAGGCAAAAAAATCTGGTGCAAAAAGTCAATTTGGCGAAAAATATGGCGATGAGGTGCGTGTTGTAAAATTTGCAGATACTTCAGTAGAGTTTTGTGGTGGTGTGCATGTGGAAAATACGGCAAATATTGGAAATTTCATTATTACAAAAGAGAGTGGGGTAAGTGCTGGTGTGCGAAGAATAGAAGCCGTATGTGGAAACGCAGCGTATGAATACTTTACAAAACAGAGAGAACTTATAAAAGCAACACAAGCTGAAGTGAAAAATCTTGATATTCTTGCTGGAGTTTCAAGATTGAAAGGGAGTATTGAGACGCTAAAAAAAGAGCTAAAAGAGGCACAAGCGTCTGCAAAAGTTGAGATACAAGCAGAGGATGTCAATGGTGTAACAGTCGTTGTTGAAGAGTTTCCAAATGGGGACATCAAAGAGAAGATAGATGAACTGAAAAACCAAAATGAAAAACTTTGTGCTATGCTTTTTCAAGTAAAAGGAGATAAAGTTCTTATTGCTGCTGGTGTGAAAGGGTGTGATGCAAAAGCAGGTGATTGGATTAAGAAAATTGCTCCTATTTTAGGTGGAGGTGGTGGTGGTCGCCCTGACTTTGCACAAGCTGGTGGAAAAGATGCTTCAAAACTTCCAGAGGCAAAAGAGGATGCTCTTGCATTTATAAAAGAGGTGCTTTCATGAAAGCATTTTTAGTAGAACTTTTTGCAGATTATAGAACGCAGATTGTATTTTTACATGTTGTAAGTGCTGTTGTATGGGTTGGTGGTATGATTGCTATGAAATTTGCTGCACATCCCTCTTTTATGCATATAGATTCACCTCTGCATAGATTAGAGAGAATTTCTCAAGCACTCAAGCGTCTTTTTATTATTGTCTCTCCTTTTGTGATTATTCTTATAATTACGGCTGTAATTATGTCTGTTGGACTTGGTTTTCGTGCGGCTGCGGTTGATGCAAGTGGAAATGTTATTGATGCTTATGCTATGCATATCTATAATCTTGTGCATGTAAAAGAGGTTATTTGGATGATTATGTCAGCAAACTTAGTAGTTATGATGTTTGTACGCAACAAAGCAGAAAAATTACTTGTTAAGGGTGATAGCACAGGTGCGAAAAAAAATCTTGGGCTTATTGGAAACTATCTAGTACCTCTTAACATCATTTTAGGATTAGTTGCAATTTATTTGGGAGTAACACTTAGAAATGCCTATTAGATTATGTTCTTCTTCACAAACACGAGCTTTTTTGTTAAATGAAGCGGGTATTGATTTTATTCAAGAGAGTGTTGATTTTGATGAAGAGAGCATTATTGCACATAGTCCAAAAAACTTTGTTTATCAGGCTACGCTTGGTAAATATGAGGTAAATATGAAAGCTTTTGGGTGTGAAGAGTATCCACTTTTAGTTGCAGATACTGTTGTAACTTCGCAAGGACATATCCTCAGAAAGGCAAAATGTAAAGATGATGCTCGTAATATTTTAATGACACAAAGTGGAAATATTACGAGTATTATTACCTGTATGATTTACCACTCTAAGCAAAAAAAGATTATTGACATTTCTCAAACGGATTATATTTTTGATGATTTTAATCAAGAAGATTTAGAGCAGTATTTAGAGAGTGGTGAGTGGCGAGGAAAGGCTGGGGCTTGTATGGTGGAGGGCTTTTGTAAACGCTACATCAAAGAGGTAAAAGGCTTTGAAAGTACGGCTATGGGGCTTTGTGTTGAGATTTTAAAGAGTTTTAGATGAATTTTTATGAAAATGAGCTAAAAGCACTTAAAAAGGCACAAAGGTTTCGCTCACGAGAGTTAATAAACTATACTCTTAAAGATTTTGCTTCAAATGATTACTTGGGACTTGCACATAATAAAGAACTCCATATACAAACTTGTGAGGCACTCTCTCAAAACGCAGTGCATGCATCCAAATCTTCAATGCTTGTGAATGGTTATCATAAAATACATAAAGATTTTGAAGATGCACTTTGTAAAGCAAATGATTTTGAAGCAGGAATAGTTTTAGGGAGTGGTTTTAATGCCAATATTGCTCTTATTGAAGCACTTATGAGAAAGGGTGATATGCTCTTTATGGATGAACTCTATCATGCATCTGGCATTTTAGCCTCTCAAATTGGCACTATGAACAGAGTGCTGTTTCGTCATAACGATATGAATCATCTTGAAGAGTTACTCAAACGAAGTAGTGCTAAACGCAAGCTTATTGCTGTGGAGGGTATCTACTCTATGGATGGAGATTTATGTGCAAAAGATGTTTTTGCTTTAGCTGATAAATATGAAGCGATACTTTTAGTAGATGAAGCACATAGTAGTGGTGTTGTTGGAAAGCAACTGATGGGTGTTTTTGATTATTATGACATTAAAGTGAAAAGTAACTATATAAAAATGGGAACACTCGGTAAAGCGTATGGGAGTTTTGGTGCTTTTATTTTATCGTCACAACATATCTCTGAGTATCTTTTAAATAGAGCAAAGCCCATCATCTATGCGACTTCTCTTTCGCTATATGATACGCTTTTAGCACATAACTCTTTGGACTATATTCTCTCAAATACAGCGACCTTAAAAGAGGCAATAAATTTGCGTAAATCTATAATAAACGAAAAATTTGGTATAAAAGTAGATGGACTTATAGTCCCTATGGTTTATGGTGACAATAAAAAGGTTATGAAGATAAAAAAAGAACTCCTCTCTTTAGGGTATGAAGTGGGTGCAATTCGCCAACCTACGGTAGAAAAAGCGATTATTCGTCTGATTGCTAGAGTTGGGGAGAGTTGTGATGATTTGAGAAGTTTGTGTGAAGTGTTGGCAAGAAAATGAGCGTATCAAAACTTAAAATTGTTTATAAAGGGAAAGATTTAGTCAATATCTCTTTTTCTATAAAAAACTCTTTAGCCCTTATTGGACAGAGTGGCAGTGGTAAAAGTTTGACAATAAAAGCACTCCTTGGGATGTTACCACAAGGGATGGGTTTGGAGTTAGAAGAGCATTTTGATTTTAAACTTGTCAGTGGAGAGAGTGTTGCATTTGTACCTCAAAATCCTTTTACTGCACTCTCACCATTAACAAAGATTAAAAAACAGTTTTTTACAAATAAAGAGCGAGTAGCGACACTGTTTGATGCTGTTGGTTTAGATAAAACACTTTTAGAACGCTTTGCACCTGAACTCTCTGGAGGGCAACTTCAACGGGTTGTGATTGCTATGGCATTAGAGAAGCATCCTAAGCTTTTACTGCTCGATGAACCAACAACGGCACTTGATCCAAAAACAAAGAAGATTATTTTAGAACTTTTAAAAAAGCTTCAAAAAAAAGAGGCATTTAAAATGCTTTTTGTAACTCATGACATAGCATCTGCAAAAGATTTATGTGAAGATGTTTGCATTATTAAAAATGGAATTGTCGTTGAATCGGGAAATTTAGAGACTGTTTTGAGTAATCCAACACAAGAATATACAAAAACATTAATAGAAGCAAATTTTTCAAATAGGAAATATAGAGAATGATAAAAAAAACATTTATAACACTTTTCGTATTGGGGGTTTTATCTCCTTTTCTTATAGTAGGGTATTATTATTTTAATTATAATTATGACATCTCCTCAATAGTCAATTTTAATCCACCACTTACAAGCCATATATATGATAAAAATGGTAAAAAAATTGCAAATGTATTTGGTAAACAAAATAGATCTTATGTTAAATTTAATGATATTCCTCCTCGCCTAGTCGAAGCTCTTCTTGCTATAGAAGATACAACATTTTTTGAACACTCTGGGGTAAATTTTGGTGCTATTTTTCGTGCATTCATTAAAGATGTTAAGGCAAGAAAAATGCTAGAGGGAGCAAGTACCATTACTCAACAGCTTGTAAAAAATGAACTTCTTACTCGTGAAAAAAAGATTTCTCGTAAAATAAAAGAGTTTATTTACTCCTACAAAGTAGAGGCTGCTTTGACAAAAGAGCAGATACTTGAGCGTTATTTGAATGACATTTATTATGGGCATGGTTACTATGGTATTAAAACTGCCGCCAATGGCTACTTCCATAAAAAATTATCAGATTTAACACTTAAAGAGATGGCAATTTTAGTTGGGCTACCAAGAGCACCAAGTATTTATGCACCAACGAAAAATTATGAAATTTCTATGGGAAGAGCAAATCGTGTTCTGACAAGAATGCATATTTTAGGCTGGATAAGTGATACTGCATTTGAAAAAGGATTAATTGAAAATCCTAAAGTTTACAATGATACACTTACTCAAAATAGAGCTCCTTTTATTGTTGATGCTGTTGAGAGAAGAATGAAAAAGATAGGTATTAATGATTTTAAAACTGGTGGATATGAAGTGCATACGACTATTGATTTACGATTGCAAAATGCAGCAAAAAAATCACTAAAATATGCTTATGATTTAGCTTTAAAAAGAATAGCAAAATATAAAATTCAAGATGAAAAAGAGTCTAGGCCACAAGATGTAAATGTGTCACAACTTAATGGGGCAATGGTCTCTCTTGATTCAAAAAGTGGAAATATTTTAGCACTTGTAGGAAGTGTAGATTATAAAAAAAGTTCTTATAACTGTGCAACGCAAGGAAGACGACAACCAGGTTCTGCATTTAAACCCTTCCTCTATCAGATTGCTTTAGATTTAGGGTATAGTGGGGCTACAAAACTTGTTGATATTGCAAAAACTTATGAGTATGAAAAAAATGGTAAAGAAGTAAAGTGGCAACCTGAAGACTATGAAAGAGATTATAAAGGACTCATATCTTTACGAAATGCTTTAGTACACTCAAAAAATCTTGCAACTATTAACCTTGTAAATTCCATAGGATTAAATGAAATGTTAAAAGATTTACAAAGATTTCATATTAAAAATTTACCACATAATTTATCTATTGCACTTGGAACAATCTCTCTTTCTCCTCTTCAATTAGCAGGATATTATACATCATTTTCAAATAAAGGTGTGCAGGTTACACCTCATCTTATAAGTTCTATAGAAAAAAGAGATAAGAGTATTTATGAAGAGCATGAGACGCAAATGAGAACTTCACCTGTAACTCAATCTTATATTATGACAACAATTTTAGAAGATGTTGTCAAAAGAGGAACAGGGAGACGAGCAAGAGTGAGAGGCATAGAACTTGCAGGAAAAACGGGTACAACAAATAACAATATGGATGCATGGTTTGCGGGGTATTCACCGACTGTTGAGACGGTAGTTTGGTTTGGAAATGATGATAATACACCAATGTACCATAGAGAGACAGGAGGGCGTGTTGCAGCTCCTGCATTTAGAAGATACTATCAACAATTACTAAAACTTTACCCTCAAATAAAGCGTAAATTTGATATGCCAGCTGGTATAATGACAGTAAAAATAAATGGTAAAAAAGAGTACTTTAGTAATATTTCCAAGCCTCCCCGAGTAGATGAAGATAAAGATTCAGAAGGGGAGTTGATGTTTTAAGTGCTAGTTAAACGCTCTATTTAAAGCACAAAACATTGCTTTAATGGAAGCGACCGTAATGTCATTGTCTGCTCCAACACCAAAACATGAAAGTACTTTTTCACTCTGTATTTCTATGTATGCAACTGCTTTTGCACTGCTTTTGTCACCACATGAATGCTCCGAATAAGATTTAACAGTAAAATCATTTTCATACTCTTTCATAAGTGCATTTTTGCATGCATCAATAGGACCATTGCCTTCGCCTTGTGAAGTTATCTCTTTGCCATCATGAACATAACTTAACGAGCATTTTGAGTTACCATTATCAGAAGTTAGAGAGACATCTTTAAATGAAATATGTTCTTTAATATTAAAATAAGTATTTTTAAATACCTCTAAAATCTCTTTACTCTCTAAAACTCTTCCCTCTGCATCACTAAGTGCTTGGACTGCACGACCAATTTCTGGATGCATTGCTTTTGGAAGATGGTAACCATACTCTTTTTCTAAAATGTACGCTACTCCACCCTTTCCTGATTGTGAGTTAATACGGATAATAGACTCGTAAGTGCGTCCAACATCAGCAGGGTCTATTGGTAAGTATGGTACTTCCCAAAATGGCTCCTCTTTTGCTTGTTGGTAGGCTAACCCCTTGTTAATGGCATCTTGGTGTGAACCAGAAAATGCTGTGTAAACAAGCTCCCCTACATAAGGGTGGCGAGGATGTGTGGGAAGTTCAGTTACTTTTTCTACAACTGCTACAACTTCATTTACATCTGAAAAATCAAGACCTGTATCTATGCCTTGGCTTGTCATATTAAGTGCTAATGTAATTATGTCCACATTTCCTGTGCGTTCGCCATTACTTAGAAGTGTTCCCTCTACTCTATCTGCACCTGCTAAAAGAGCGAGTTCCGTTGCTGCTATTGATGTCCCTCTATCGTTATGAGTATGCGTTGAGATGATGACATTTTTTCTGTTGTTTAAATTTCTACACATCCACTCTACTTGATCGGCATAAATATTTGGCGTTGCCATCTCTACTGTTGCAGGGAGATTTATGATGACTTTTCTATTGTCCGATATACCCCATCGTGCAGTGACTGCGTTTGAAATTTTAGCTGCAAACTCTAATTCTGTTCCTGTAAAACTCTCAGGCGAATACTCTAAGAAAATTACTCCATTATGATTTGCTTCATATTTTTTGACCAAATCGACACCCTCAAGGGCTAACTCTATAATCTCCTCTTGAGATTTCCCAAAAACAATTTTTCTTTGAGCAACGCTTGTAGAGTTATAAAGATGCACAGTTGCTTTTTTAACACCACGCAAAGCATCAAAAGTTTTCGCTATTAGATGCTCACGAGCTTGCACAAGCACTTGCACAGTTACATCATCAGGAATGAGATTATCATCCACAAGACGGCGTAAAAAGTCATATTCTATTTTAGAAGCAGAGGGAAAACCAACTTCTATTTCTTTAAATCCGAGTTTGAGTAAGAGTCTAAAAAGTTCAAGTTTTTTTTGCATATCCATAGGATTAATAAGTGCTTGATTACCATCTCGTAAATCTACACTACACCATCGAGGTGCTTTTGTAATTGTATTGTCAGGCCATTGTCTATTTGGCAAATCTATTTTTGGATAAGGTCTATATTTACCTTGTGGGATATGATTCATCATGTTGAATCCTTTACTTGAAATTTTAATAACAGACTCTTACATTTGCTATTAATTTGCGAATTATATCAAATTTTGTATTATAAAAAAGTTTGGTAGTTGAGATTGAAATATTTTGAAGATAAAATGTAAGATTTATTCCCACAAAAGTGGGAAAAAGTGAATGCTAAAAGCCTAGCACTGGTAAGTAGTTTTAAACTCGTAAGCAGTCGGACGACCTTCATCAGGAATAACATCACGATCAAATCTATAGTCTAAATATGTTTTAATAAACTCTTCAGAAAATACAGGTTGTAAGAATTTATAATCTTGTGCAAGACCTTCTAATGCTTCACGAAGTGTATGTGGCATTTGAGGGATTCCTCTCTCTGCAATTTCAGCTTGAGAAAGTTCAAAAAGATCTTCATCAAGTGGACCAACAGGAACATCTTTGTTAGAAATACCATCAAGACCAGCCATCATCATTGCAGCAAATGCAAGGTAAGGACAAGCAGTGCTATCTGGGAATCTCATCTCAATACGAGTTGCTTTTTCACCAGCTCCATAAGGAACACGACAAGCAGCTGAACGGTTTTTAGCAGAGTAAGTTAAAATACTTGGTGCTTCAAAACCTGGAAGAAGTCTTTTGTATGAGTTTGTTGTTGGATTTGTAAAAGATGCAACAGCAGCAGAGTGTTTAAAAATACCTGCAGCATAGTTTACAGCCAATTCTGAAAGGTTACCGTAGTTTCCTTCTTTGTAGAAAAGGTTTTTACCATCTTTCCATAATGATTGGTGTACATGCATACCATTACCATTGTCACCATAAAGTGGTTTTGGCATAAATGTACATGTTTTACCATTTAAGTGTGCAATCATTTTACAAACATATTTGTATTTTTGAACATTATCACCAGCAGT
>JALSWC010000224.1 GCA_027060825.1 Sulfurimonas sp. | reverse complement strand
TGCCAGGTTTTGGTGAGCTGATGCGTCAAGTAAGTTTGCAGTATGTGCCAACGGCAATTCTTTCTCGTCAAACAGCGGGCATACGAGGAAAATCTCTTATAATTAATCTTCCTGGAAAACCAAAGTCCATTCGTGAATGTCTTGATGCAGTTTTTCCTGCTGTTCCTTACTGTATTGATTTAATTGAAGGTCCATTTATTGAGACAAATGAAGATGTTATAAAAGCATTTCGTCCTAAAGCGAAATAGATTACTATATAATTTACTATATAGTAATTCTAATGCCCACTGGACAGTGGTCAGAGCCTGTGATGTAGTCAAGAATGAATGCATCTTCAAGGTTCTCTGCTAAATCTTCAGAGATAAAAAAGTAATCAATTCTCCAGCCTATATTTTTGAGTCTTGCGTTTGAACGGTAGGACCACCAAGAATATTTATCTATTTCATCGCCATGAACATAACGGAAGGTATCTATATATCCATGATCTAAAAACTTGTCTAACCACTCTCTTTCGATTGGTAGAAAACCAGATTTTTTTTCATTTGCTTTTGGATTTTTAAGGTCAATCTCTTTATGGGCAGTATTGACATCACCACAGATTATGATACTTTTTCCCTCTTCTCTTAGATGCTCACAGTGTGTTAAAAAATCATCATAAAATTTCATCTTATGAGCAAGGCGTTCTTCATCCCTTTGACCATTTGGAAAATAGACATTAAAGAGTATAATATCACCATAGTGTGTTTCTACAATACGCCCCTCATGAGTGAAATCAATCTCAGGACAGGTAGAGTGAAAATCACTTTTAATGGTACTAAAGGTAGCTGTTCCACTATACCCTTTTTTTTCTGCTGAATTTATAATTACCTCGTCAAACTCTTTTTCAAAAAGATTGTCAGGCATCTGCTCTTTTTGAGCTTTTATCTCTTGCAAACATAAGATGTCAGTATCTCTTTCATCTATCCATTGAAGTGCTTCTTTATTTGCTACAGCGCGTATTCCATTGACATTCCATGAGATTATTTCTATTGAGTTTGACATTTGTAATTCCAATGATTAAGATTTTAGGGAAGATATTTCATCTCAAAAAGAGATGAAATTGAAAAAGTTATGATTAAACGAAATCTACTTTTGCTAAATGATGGTTTAAACCAAGCTCTGCAGGAGTACATCCAAGTGCCAATCCTACCATTTGTTGCATATGTAATACAGGAAGTTCTACATCACGACCAATTGCCTCACTTGCATGAGCAGTTTGCGTGTCAAGTTTTAGATGACACAATGGACATGGTGTTACCATCATATCTGCATTACCATCCATTGCCCCAGCAATTGCATTCCCAGTTAAAACGGCTGCAGTATGAGGAGCTTGAAGTTCAACATGGAAACCACAGCATTTATTTTTCTCTTCATAATCAACATTTTTTCCACCACATGCGATGATTAAATCATCTAATGAAGTAGGGTTATATGGATTTTCTTTTGAGTTATGTGTCTCATTTTGTAATTCTGAAGGACGAATATTATGACATCCATAAAAAGGAGCAATATTAAATTGACTAAGTGGTGTTACAACCATCTCTTTGATTTTATCAAGACCAAAATCGTCAATAATAGCGTACAAAAAGTGAGTAATAGCAGAAGTACCTTTATACTCTAAACCAACTTCAGCAAGTTTTTCATTTACTTTTGCTTTTAGTGCTTCATCGTTATCGAGTTTATGTTTTGTCATAGCAGTATTAAGTTGACAAGTATTACATATAGTAACCATTGTTAGACCTTGTTTTTCTGCATAGGCAATATTTCTAGCGTTTAAAACAAGAGATAAAAACTCATCGTAATCTTGAAGATGAGAAGCTCCACAACATGAAGCCTCAGTAAGCTCTACTAGCTCAATCCCAAGTTTTTCAGCTACTGCCATAGTTGACATCATTTGTTCTGGAGTACTCTGTTTTGCAGTACATCCAGTAAAAAGTGCATATTTTAATTTTTTCATTTATAAACTCCTAGAACTTTGCAGTTGATGATGATTTTACAAGTTTTTTAATTTCATCAAGATTGTCTGATTTAGTAATGCCCCATGGTGGAACAATTTTTCCTTTAGAAAACATTCTCAGTGCGACTGGAATATGTTTTACTATTGATGGACCCTCAGAGTAGAGTACTAAACCACCTTCATCAAGGACACCATTTTTTACAATAGAATTTTTAAATCCAACTGCATGACGCACTGCCACATTATTTTTAGCTATGCCTTCTTGAAAAGCCATTTGATGCAGTTTAGTAATTTTAGCGATAGGATTAATATCTTTTGGACACGCTTCAGCACATTCAAAACATTTTACACAATCCCAAACTCCTTGTTTTTCTTCATTGACATCTTTTAATCTTGAGTCTGCACTATCTCGAACATCTGCATCAAAACGATATGCCGCAGCAAACGCAGCAGGTCCAAAAAAGTCTTCATTAATTGCAACTACAGGACAAGCATAGTGACATGCACCACATTGAATACAAAGGTCTGCTTCATCAAGTTTGTCTGCATCTTCAGGAGATACAAGATTTTCTGATTCTGGAGTTTCATCAATATCAGCAACTAAATATGGTGTAACAGCAGCATGTTTTTCCCAAAAGTCAGCTTTATCAATTATCATATCTTTAATAGCTCTTTTTTTGCTAAGAGGTTCAATAACAAGTTCACTTCCAAAAAGATCTACCATGTCATTCATACTCTCTTTACATGCAAGAGTTGAGCGTCCATTTACTTTAATAGCACAAGCACCACAGATGCCATGACGACAAGATCTTCTATATGAAAAACTTCCATCATGATCCCATTTAATTCTATTTAATATATCAAGTACAACTTCTTCAGATGTAACTTCCATATTATAATCTTCATAATATGGAAGATAATCTTCATCTGCATTAAAACGAAATACTTTGAAGTTTACTTGTTGTGTAGTTATTTTATGTTCTGTACTCATAAGTTATCCTTAGTAATGTCTTTCTTGTAGTTCATGTTTGCCAAGAACAACATCCATGTAGTCAAGTTTAATATTGCCTTCATTGTCCATATACGCCATTGTATGTTGCAAGAAGTTTTCATCATCTCGTTTTTGAAAGTCTTCTCTATAGTGAGCACCACGGCTCTCATTTCTAGCAATAGCACTATCAACAATAAAGAGTGAATAGTCAAGCATATGACCAAATTCAATAGCTTCTTGTAACTCTGTATTAAATACTTTTGATTTGTCTTTTACTCGAACATTTTTAAATCTTACTCGAAGCTCTTTTATGGTGTCAATAGCAATTTGTAGGGTTTCTTTTGTTCTAAATGCACCTGCGTTTGCAGTCATACATTGTTGTAACTCTTCACGAAGAGCAGGGATACTTTCATCCCCATTGTTATTGAGTAAAAAGTCAATTTCATTCAATGCAGTTTGTGCAT
>JALSWC010000223.1 GCA_027060825.1 Sulfurimonas sp. | reverse complement strand
TTTTTGGTAGGTGCAAATATTGCAGATAACCATCCTATTTTGACACTACACATTAATAAAAATCCTAAGAAAAAAGTGATAGTTATTGACCCTCGTGCAAGTAAAACTTCGCAGATGGCTGATTTGTATGTGCCAATAAAACCACGAACAGATTTAGCACTTTATAATGGTCTTGCATATATCATTTTAGAGCAGGGCTGGGAAAATGAGGGCTACATTAAAGCCAATACAAATGGCATAAAAGAGCTGAAAAAACATCTTCAAGATTATCCACCACAAGAGGTGGCAAACATTACAGGAATTGATGTAAAAACACTCTACGAACTTGCTCGTGAATTTGTTTCAAATGAGAAGGTCATTACTGGTTGGACGATGGGGATTAACCAATCATTTATGGGAACAGATACCGTTAGTTCTATTATAAATTTACATCTTTTAACAGGGCATATTGGACGAGAGGGAACTGGTCCATTCTCTATTACTGGACAGTGTAATGCCATGGGAACGCGTGAGACAGGTTTTACTTCAAGTCTGCCAGGGTATAGAAACTATGGTGATGAAAAAGCACTTAAAGAGTATGCAAAAATTGTCAATGTACCAGAGGAGATTATTCCTCGTGAGCGTGGTTATAAATATGCTGAGATTATTGAAGCTATAGACAGAGGAGAGATAAAAGCACTCTGGATAACAGCGACAAATCCACTTGTAAGCTTTGTCAATCAAGATAAATTGCGTAAAACTTTAGCAAAACTTGATTTGCTTGTAGTGCAAGATGCCTTTTTAGGAGACACTGCACAAATTGCTGATGTGATTTTTGCAGCAGCGACTTGGGGTGAAAAAGAGGGAACTTATACTAACTCCGAACGCCGTTGTAACAAAGCAAATAAAGCAGTAGAGCCAATAGGCAATACAAAAGGTGATTTTGACATTGTCATAGAGTTTTCAAAGTATTTTGAGGGTGTTAATGAGATGCTTTTTCCAAACTGGAGTGAGCCTCGTGATGCGTTTGAAGAGTGGCGTAAGGTCTCTAAAGGGCAGTTGTGTGACTATAGTGGAATGACCTATGAGCTTATAGAGGAGCAGGGTGGGATTCAATGGCCATGTAATGAACAGTTTCCTCTTGGAAGTAAACGCCTTTATGGTGAAGATATTCCATTTAGAACAGCAGATAAAAAGGCAAAACTCCTCTGTTTAGAGTGGCATCCTATGTCAGAGCCTATTAGTCCTAAATTTCCTGTTATTTTAAACACAGGGCGTACTGTGGAGCAGTGGCATACGCGTACAAAAACAAGAGACATTGCAATACTTGACAATTTAGCACCAGAAGCGTGGGTGGATATTAGCCCTGATGATGCAAAAAACCTTAAAGTAAAATCAGGTGATAGAATGAGCCTTTCATCTCCTCGTGGTCGTGTGGATGATGTCATTGTGCGTGTAACGGGAAGTGTAAGACCAGGGACAGTATTTGTACCATTTCATTTTAACGAACAGCTTGTAAATAAATTAACTCAAGAGAGCTTTTGTCCAAAATCAGGTGAGCCAAACTTCAAACAGACTGCCATCCAGTTACATTCAGAAAAAGTTCCAGAGGGATTACATTTAGAAGAACAAGAAGTGAGTGGTGCTATTGCTCATCATAAAGTTGTTTTTGAGGGCGTGAGTGTGAATAAAAAAGTATGCTCGACTGTATGACAATTAACAATGGAAAATAACTGGATGCGAGGAGAGTTAAGAAGTTCAGAGTTATAAAGAATTTGAAAAAGTTGTCTTGGCTTTTTTGGGTGGTATAGTCCAACCTGTTAGATATTTTTCAATAAATCCAATTTTAGATAAAATCATATTGATTTTTTTTACTGATAAATTATATTTAGTAGTAATTTTTATTGAAGAAAAAAATTCTTTTCCTTTGGATAGAACGGTCCAAGATAGCTGGTAAATTACCGCTAGGTAATTTATTGGCTACTTTGTTTTGTTATCCTGCTTGTCTATCTATAAATCTACCACTAATAAATTTATGTAGTACACTTGACATAAGAGTTTGATAAGGAAGTCCTTCTTCTACAGCATATGTTTTAATATCTTCTAAATCTTTAGATGACATACGAAGGTTAACTCTTTTATCTTTTTTGAGTGTATTTCCTGCAATTACTTGATGTGAAGCTATTTCATCTTTTAGATTTTCTACTGAGTTCCATTCATTAGACTCAAGTGAATTTAAAAGTTCTATCTCTTCATCTTCTAAAATAAACTTTTTCATTTTGATGCTCCTAAATATTGTTTAGTTAATTTACGACTTGGAATGATAGTTTTTAAAAATCTTTCATTATTATTTTCCACAAAAGGTATTGCTATAATATACTCTTCTATTTTGACAATTAAGATTTTTTGATGAGCAAATTTTTCTTTATTTGGATGATTGACTATATCAAGTAAGTCACCATTTTCAATATGTGAGACAATCTGTTCAAAACTAAAGTTGCGTTCTTTTTTTAAAAGAAGATTTTTTTCATTGTTCCAATTATATGTAATCATGCAACATTATAGTATTATGTGTGCCTTTTGTTAATATGCTTTGATGTGGGACTCCTGCATTTTGTTGTATGTAGCGTAGTGGAATACGACTGATTCTAGCCGATAAATGACCGCTAGGGCATTTATTGGCTACAAGGTTTTGTTAAACTGCTAGTTCATTTCGTGGCACAAAACTAGCTTTATGTATGAAGTTTTGTAATTTTTCTATTTCATGAAGAATTATATTTTTTGCAGTGTTGTTTTTAATATGTTCTTTTACTCTTTCAAGTTCCCATTCAATATCAACTTGTTGTGATATTTCATCATAACTTTCTATAAACTCTACATTTTGTTTTTGTTCTTCAAAATATTTTTCTGCGTTATTCATTTTGATAAGCCTCCATTATTTTTATAGCTTTTCGTATCTCTTTTGATGGTGCTTTCTGACTTTTTTTAATAAAACCATTTGTGAAAATTATCATTTGATTTTTTTCATAAAAATATAAACTTCTTGAAGTTTTATTCTGTAAATCAACCTTTAATTCAAAGATACCATCTCTCAAAGGTTTGGTAAATTTATCTGATAAATTGAAATTATTATTTTTATACTCGACAAGCTTCTGCATATTTTTATATATCAAAGCCTTTTCTTTTACGGATAAACTTTCTAAAAAATTTATCATTGGTATAGAGTCATTAACTTTTGCAAAATCAAATTTAAAACTTTTCATAAGCCATTATAGCAGATATATGTTTATGTGGAAGTTTAACGGTCGAATATAAAAATAAGTTATAGGTAAATCCGATGAGACTGAATCAAATAACCTAATCAGTGCAGTTACGCATAAATATTTTAGAAAATTTAGAAATTTAGCAAAAATATAGATTAAAAAATACAATAAAGTTGTATATTTTCTGATTTTTACGAAAAAGCTATTTTTTTGACAGAGCTATCCTGAGGTCA
>JALSWC010000222.1 GCA_027060825.1 Sulfurimonas sp. | reverse complement strand
TTCGTTCTATTTTAGGAATTATTAAAGATATAGCAGAACAGACAAATCTTCTAGCACTCAATGCTGCCATAGAAGCAGCCCGTGCAGGAGAACATGGACGAGGTTTTGCTGTTGTTGCTGATGAAGTTAGAAAACTTGCCGAGAGAACACAAAAAAGCCTTACAGAGATAGAGACAACAACTTCTATGATAGTCCAAGGTGTTGTTGAAACGCAAAGTGCTATTGATGAGTCTGCGACATCTGCTGAAGAGATTATTGTTAAAACGCAGGATGTCATTAAACTTGCTGATGATACGAAAGAAAAAACAATGTTCTCTATGCAAAATTCACAAGAGATGAAAGAGGAAATTACAAACATCAATAGTAAAATGAGAGAGTTAGTAAGTACATCGAACAAAGTAGAAGACTCTGCACATAAAAACAGTGAAATAGCTAAAAAACTTTTAGAAATTTCATCAAATGCTTCTAACATCGTCTCTATTTTGGATTCTGATATTAAACAGTTTAGAGTTTAAGAAAAGTGGATTTTATTCCACTTTTTTAATTGTATTATAAAAATATTTCAACAGCTCTTGTTAAATCCTCTTTCGTATCAATTCCAAAACCAGTGCTTGCCACTTTTACCATAGCAATTTTCTTTTGATGATAAATTGCACGGAGTTGTTCTAACTTTTCTATATCTTCTATAGGTGCATCGCTAAGATTACAAAACTCTTTAAGGCTTTTTTTTGAAAATCCGTAGATGCCGATATGTCCAAAATAAACTGCTTCTCCACTTTGGTTATGAGGAATTTTTGCACGAGAGAAGTAAATAGCATTACCCTCGGCATCGAGTACTACTTTTACAAGGTTTGGATCAGTTGCTGCTTCTGTGTTTATAGAGTTATAACAACTTCCCATAATGAACTCTCTTTGGTGCGTTTGGAGTTCTTTTAGTTTGTTCATGAGTGATTTGACAACATCAGGCTCAATAAAAGGCTCATCTGCTTGGACATTAATGATAAGCTCATCATCAGGTAAATCAAGCAGTGAAGCACACTCATAGATTCTATCTGTTCCACTTTTATGTGTTGTTGAAGTAAGCATGGCATCGATGCCATACTCTTTACACTTTTTGATGATAATCTCATCATCAGCAGCAACAACAACTTTGTCTAAATGAGCAACTCTTTTTGCAGTACGCACAACCATAGGAAGTCCGTCAATTTCAGCGAGTACTTTTTGTGGAAAACGCGTTGAAGCGAGTCTTGCAGGAATGATAATCATTGTAAATAAACCTTTATGATATAATTGCAACATTATAACCCAAGGGACTTTAATTAATGCTTCTTTATCAGCCACAATCAGGCTACTGTTACAACAGTGATTCTATTTTTCTATATGATTTCATCAATTTCTTTAAACCAAAAGGGAAACTCTTAGATGTTGGAGCAGGGTGTGGTATTGTAGGCTTGTTAGTAGCACGAGATAATAAAAAAGTGACTTTAGAAGCAGTGGAAAAACAGGCTACATTTAGAGAATATGCCAAAATAAATGCAAGGGTAAATAATATTGAGTTGCGTTTATATGCAGGTGATTTTTTAGCGCTTGATAATTCAGAAAAATATGATTATATAATTTCAAATCCTCCTTTTTATCCTGATGGAGTGCAAAAGAGTGAAAATGAGATGCTTTTTTATGCCCGTTATAATGTAAACCTTCCACTTGAGCCATTTTTTAAAAAAGTTTCACAACTCTTAAAGCCTCACTCTCATTTTATATTTTGTTATGATGCTACGCAGTTTTCTCTTATTTGTGAACTCTTAGCAAAAGTGAAAATGCGAGTAGAAGATGTACAGTTTGTGCATCCTAAGCGTGATAGAAATGCTTCATTGGTAATGGTTCATGCAAGGAATGGCTCAAAATCTATGTTAAAAGTATGGGCGCCGTTTATTAGTTTTGAAGGCGATAAACCTTCACCAAAAGTTCAAGAGATATATAAAAAAGCAAATACACAGAGTATAAAATGTCAAATATAATAAAAAAAGATGGTTATCCCTATAGTTTTAATGCTGATGCATGTGCTACATGTCAAGGTCGTTGTTGTACAGGTGAGAGTGGTTACATTTTTGTGACTAAAGGTGAAATTGAAAATATTGCTTCTCTACTGGGGATGAAGGTTAACGATTTCAGGGTAAAATACCTTTTTCAAAAAGGTTATAAATTTTCCATAAAAGAGCAGAAGTTTAACGACTCTTATGAATGTGTTTTTTATGATAGAGAATCAAATGGCTGTAAAATATATATGGCAAGACCATCTCAGTGTAAAACTTTTCCTTTTTGGGATTATTTTAAAACGAGAGTGGATGAATTAAAAAAAGAGTGTCCAGGAATTATTGATGATTAAAATTGTTACTATTGTATTATTATCGTTTGCTTTTATCTCATGTTCGACACAACATGTTCCTGTAAAAGCAAATGAAAAGGCTTTTAATGGTGAAGATACTTATATTTTATTTGCTTTAAATGCAGAAGAGATGCAAGATTATAAGAGTGCTACCGTACTGTTTGAAAAGCTTTATCAAAAATCTTTAAAAAAAGAGTATCTTTATCGCTCTTTAACTGATGCATTAAAAGCTGGTGAATATAAAAAAGTTATAGTACGCGTTGATGCTTTGAGTAAAGGCTCTTTAGCAGATGTAAAGTTGATGAGATATAAAATTAGGGCTTTGATACAACTAGATAAACTTGACAAGGCAAGAAAACTGGCTGTATCCCTCGCTGCGAAAACAAAAGAGGCTGATGACTATCTTTTAGCGAGTGATGTGTTTATAAAGAAAAAAGAGTACAACATGGCATTGAAATATCTTGATAGTGCTTATGTAGAAAACTATAATGAAAAAATCTTAGATAAGATGGCCATTATACTGTATGTAAATTTACATAGAAAAAAAGACGCCATTGCTTATTTGGAAACATATATTCGTACAAATGGTTGCTCGAAGCTTATATGCAATAGACTGATAGGTATTTATAGTAATGAAAATAATGTAGATGGACTTTTATCTATTTATAAGCGACTTTATAGTGTACATAAAAGTGAGAATATTGCACAAAAAATTATACAAATTTATGCATATAAACGAGATTATATCCATCTTATGAATTTTCTTGAAGAGAGTGGTGCAGATAATAATGTTTTATTACAACTTTATGTAACTAGTAAAGATTATGATAAAGCTTATAAATTGGCAGATAAACTCTATGCAAAAACTGCAGATGTGAAGTATTTGGGGCAGAGTGCTATTTTTGATTATGAAAGTCATGAGAATAATATTTCTAAAAAAAGAGTTGCAGAGGTCGTAAAAAAGCTTGAAGATGTAGTGTCTCAAACGCAAAATCCTTTGTATGAAAATTATTTAGGTTATATTCTTATTGATCGTAGTATTGATGTGAAAAAAGGAATGGCATATATTGAAAATGTTTTAAAGAAAAATCCTGATTCTGCATACTATTTAGACTCTTTAGGATGGGGATATTACAAGCTAGGAGAGTGTAAAAAAGCTGAGAAAATTTTCAAAAAAGTGGCTACTTTGGAAGGTGGCGATAACCCAGAAGTAATAAAACATATAAATGCAGTGAATAAGTGTTTCAATAAATCGTATAAAACGAAAAAGGTAAGAAAGTAGAAATGATTTTAGATGATATTATAAAAAAGACAAAAGAAGATTTGGTAAAACGGGAAAAAGAGTTTTCTCTTGATTGGTTGGGACGCTCTTTGGCATATAATGCAAGACAACCAAGAGAGGTTGTTCCCTATCTTAAAGCTACAAAGGAGGACCCTTATAGAATTATATCTGAAGTAAAAAAGGCATCACCTTCAAAAGGTGTTATTCGTGAAAATTTTGACCCTTTGGCTATTGCACAGAGTTATGAAAGAGGTGGTGCTAGTGCTATTTCTGTTTTAACTGAACCACACTTTTTTCAAGGTTCATTAGATTATCTTGCTGGTATTAGAAGATATGTGGGAATTCCCCTGCTTAGAAAAGATTTTATTATCTCAAAATATCAGCTTTTAGAGGCACTTGTCTTTGGAGCAGATTTTGTACTTTTAATTGCAGCAGCACTGAGTAAAAGTGAGCTCAAAGAGTTACTTAACTATACGAGACATTTAGGAATGGAAGCTCTTGTTGAGGTACATGATAAAAAAGATTTAGTAAAAGCTATTTATGCTGGTGCAGACATCATTGGAATAAATCATAGAAATTTACAAACTTTTGAGATGAATATGAACCTTTCGTATGAGTTGATGCCTCTTATCCCAAATGGAAAAATTATTGTCGCGGAGAGTGGTATTTACGAACATGAACAGCTTGAAGATTTAAGTAAAGCTGGTGTAGATGCCTTTTTGGTTGGCGAATCTTTGATGCGTCAAGATAATGAAGAGGCAGCGTTGAAAAAATTAAAATATGGAGAAATATAATGAGAAAAATCGTTTTAGTAGCAATTGTTGGCGCAAGTCTATTTTTTGCAGGATGTACAAAAGAAACACAAAATGAGATTGGACGCTCTTTACAAAACTGGACAGGAAGTGATGGTGTTTTAGATATTTATATGGGTGGTAAACTTGTAAAAAGATTTATTAACATTGCAAAATTAACTAGTGCTACAAGCACAAAAGGGAATGATACTAGAGATTATAGATATGGATATGGTTATCTTGACACAAACCGTAATTTTCGTGTAGATGAAGGAGAAAGAAAGCTCTATTTTGAGATAAGTAACTACTCTACACCATACATTTTTTATGAAAATCCAAAGTATTAAGTTTTGAATCTTATAGAACTTTTTAAATATCTTATAAATTCTAAAAGTGAAACACCAGATGATGGTGGAATTTTAAATTTTATAGAAGATTATCTTAAGGGTTTTAGTGCCATTAGAGTTGATGTAGAAGATGTGAAAAATCTTTTTATTTATAAAAAATTTTCAGAGGGAGAGCATCTCTGTTTTGCAGGGCATGTTGATGTCGTTCCAGCAGGAGATGGCTGGGATAGTGACCCCTATATTGCAACACAAAAAGATGACTATATTTATGGGCGTGGCACACAAGATATGAAAAGTGGTGTTGCTGCGTTTACTCAGGCTCTAAAAGAGGCAACTGCATTTAGGGGAACACTCTCTTTGCTATTAACTTCTGATGAAGAGGGTGATGCTATAAATGGAACTGTGAAAGTTTTAGAATATCTCAAAGAACATGCTATGCTCCCTGATGTTTGCATTGTAGCAGAGCCTACTTGTGAAGAAAATTTTGGTGATGCTATAAAGGTAGGACGACGAGGTTCTATAAATGGATATATTAGGATAAAAGGGAAGCAAGGACATGCTGCGTATCCTGAAAAAGCAATAAACCCGATACATCAAATATCGAAGGTGCTTGGAAGTATGGCAGGTGTTGATTTAGATAATGGTGATGAGTATTTTGCTCCTTCAAAGTTTGTCGTTACAGATATTCGTGCGGGGATGCAAGTGACAAATGTAACTCCAAATGAACTGAAAATGATGTTTAATGTACGAAACAATACAAAAACAACACAAAAAGAAGTTCGAGCATTTGTTCAAAAGTATTTGAAAGATTTTGACTATGAGTTGCGTTTAACACAAGGTTCGTATCCGTTTAAAACGAATACAGATACAAAACTTGTTAAAAATATTGATGTAGCTATTGAAAAAGTGACAAATAGAGTACCAAAACACTCAACAGCAGGTGGAACAAGCGATGCACGATTTATTGCTGCGTTTGGAATAGATGTTATAGAGTTTGGTGTGAAAAATGATACAATTCACTCTATAAACGAGAGAACAACTGTAGAAGAAGTGGAAGGTTTATGTGAGGTTTTTTCAATACTCATGAAAAATTGGAATACAAAAAGCAGATAAGGAGAAAAAATGAAACTTATACAAACAAATAAAGCACCATCAGCAATAGGGCCATATTCACAAGCAACTGTTGTCAATGGTATGGTTTACACTTCAGGGCAGATTGCATTAACACCAGAAGGTACAGATGAGCTTTTAAGTGAGGATGTGGGTGTACAAGCAGTGAGAGTTTTACAAAATCTCAAAGCAGTGCTTGAAGAGGCTGGGAGTTCAATGGATAGTGTTGTAAAAACAACTATTTTTTTAGCAGATATGGACTCTTTTGCAGTAGTCAATGAAGTGTATGAAAAAGCATTTGGTACACATAAGCCAGCCCGTTCAACGGTTGCTGTAAAGACTTTACCTAAAAATGCGCTTGTAGAAATTGATGCTGTCGCACTTGTAAACGATTACTCTTTTTAAAAAATCTTCAAGATTAAACATAAATTAAAACTTAGTTAGGTATAATTCCGAACTTTTTGTAGAAATACAACCTAAAAATATTTAAGGACCATAGATGTATGCAATTATTAAAAATGGTGGTAAGCAATATAAAGTTCAAGAGGGTGATGTATTATCTTTAGATAAAATGTCTCTTGAACCAGAAGCTACTATCGAAATCAAAGAAGTTCTAGCTGTAAATGCTGGAGAACTTAAAATAGGAGTTCCATTCGTAGATGGTGCTGTTGTTACTGCTGAAGTTATCAGTGAAGGTCGTGATAAGAAAGTTATTACTTTCAAAAAGCGTCGTCGTAAAGATAGTAAAGTAAAGCGTGGTTTTAGAAGGGATTATACTCGTGTTCGCATTACGAAAATAGCTGCTTAATAAAGCAATCTAAAATTAGAAAATAAATGAAGAAGTTCCCTTTAAATTTGGGAACTAAATTAAAGGAGACAGAAGATGGCACATAAGAAAGGTCAGGGTAGTACACAGAATAATCGTGATTCGGCTGGTAGAAGACTTGGTGTAAAGAAATTTGGTGGTGAATCAGTAATTCCTGGTAATATCATCATCCGTCAACGAGGAACTAAAGTTCATCCAGGTAAAAATGTTGGTATGGGAAAAGACCATACAATTTTTGCTTTGATTAATGGTACTGTTGCGTTTGAAAGAAAAGATAAAAAGCGTCAACAAGTTTCAGTTATACCTGCTGCATAGTTCTACAACTGTTTAGGCTTTATGCCTAAGCAACTCTTTCTTTCGGATTTTTCAAAATAAAAGTAAATTTTTAAATTTTTAATAATGTATCTATTTTTAATAGTCTATTTTTAAATATTTATGCTTCCATAAAAGCAAACCAAGGATAAAACAATGTTTACAGATAGTGTCGAATTAACAGTCTCATCAGGAAAAGGTGGGCAAGGATGTGTGGCATTTCGTCGCGAAAAATTTGTACTCAATGGTGGTCCAAATGGTGGTGATGGTGGAAAAGGTGGAGACATCTGGTTTAAGTGTGATAACAATACACATACACTCTCTCATTTTCAAAGAAAAATGCATATAAAAGCTGATGGTGGGCGTCAAGGTGAAGGTTCAAATTGTACTGGAAAATCTGGTGCGAAAAAAGTCGTTATTGTACCACCAGGAACGCAGATTGTAGATAGTGAAAGTGGTGAAGTTCTTTTTGATATGCTCAAACATGGTCAAGAAGAAAAATTTCTTGAAGGTGGTAAAGGTGGGCTTGGAAACACGCACTTTAAATCTCCCACAAATCAAAGACCTACTTATGCACAGCCAGGTGAAAAAGGTCAAACAAGAGATATTAAATTAGATTTGAAGCTTATTGCTGATGTTGGTTTAGTAGGCTTTCCAAATGTTGGTAAATCTACACTTATTTCTACCGTTTCAAATGCAAGACCAGAGATAGCAAATTATGAATTTACTACGCTTACACCAAAATTAGGTCAGGTAAACATAGGAGATTATGAATCTTTTGTTATGGCAGATATTCCTGGAATTATTGGTGGTGCTCATGAGGGTAAAGGGCTTGGGATTAAGTTTTTACGCCATATTGAGAGAACAAAAACACTTCTTTTTATGATTGATTTAGCATCATATAGAGACTTGAAAGAGCAGATAGAGACACTTAAAAATGAAGTTGCTTCATTCTCTGACAAACTTGGAATTTCAAGATATGCTATTGCACTTACTCGTATTGATATAGTTGATCCAAATGAACTAAATGAAAAAATCGACTCTTTTATTGAAATGCTAGGTCTAAGTCCGACTCAAAAGAGTGAATTTGATTTTGATACAGAGCTTCCTTATTTTATACAAGAGAGTGCAGATGAGACATTGGGATATAATGTTGAGAAACCTTATTTTATTGTTCCAATATCCTCGGCTATAAATAAAAATATAGAGCCTTTGAAATATTCACTTTTTAATTTAGTACACCAAAGTAGAAAGTAGTTTTTATGAAGCGTGTTGTCGTCAAAGTTGGTAGTGCTGTTTTAACACAAAATGGAGAAATAGCATTCAAACGAATGCAGGCGCTAGTGGATTTTCTGGTAAAATTACGAGAAAAATATGAAGTTATTTTGGTCTCATCAGGTGCAGTGGCTGGTGGATATACTAAGCTAAAACTTGATAGAACAATTGTTTCAAATAAACAGGCTTTGGCAGCTATTGGGCAACCAGTTTTGATGCAAAAATATGCAAGAAAATTTGCCAAATACAAACAAGTGGTAGCACAAGTTTTGGTAACATCAGCAAATTTGAAAAAAGAAGATGATATTTTAAGAATAAAAGCAACTGTTGAGACTTTAATAAAAAATAGTGTCATTCCTATAGTCAATGAAAATGATGCCACAGCAACAGATGAACTTGAAGTAGGTGACAATGACCAACTTTCAGCTTATATTACAAATCATACAGATGCTGATATGTTAATAATTCTCTCAGATATAGATGCTTACTACAACAGTGATCCTCGTGAAAATCCAAATGCACAAGTAATGAAAAAAGTAGAAAATATAGATGAAGAAGAGTTACAAAAAGATGTAAATCCAAACAATATTTTTGCCACTGGTGGAATTGTTACAAAATTAAAGGCAGCTGAGTATCTGCTAAACGCAGATAAAGAGATGTTTTTAGCAAGTGGGTTTGATCTGAGTGATGTAGCAAGTTTTATGCTTGATGGAAAACATAAAGGTGGTACAATTTTTACAAAAAGGGCTAATAGATGAATGTAATATTTATGGGAACACCAGATTATGCAGAAAAAATTTTACAAAAACTTCTTGATACGAAAGATATAATTGTAAGTGCAGTTTATACACAACCAGATAAACCTATTGGCCGAAAAAAGATTATGACTGCTCCAGTTGTTAAAACTTTAGCAACGAAATATGATATACCAGTCTATCAACCAAAAAGATTGCGTGATGAAGAAATAGTAGAAGAGCTTAGAACAATTGATTGTGATTATATTGTTGTTGCAGCGTATGGACAGATTTTACCTAAAGAGATTCTCACTTATGCCCCTTGTATTAATCTTCATGCATCTATCTTACCACACTATAGAGGGGCAAGCCCTATTCAGCAAGTTCTTTTAAATGGAGAATCTCAAACTGGTGTAACAGCTATGCTTATGGATGAAGGACTTGATACTGGTGCTATTTTAAAGGTAAAAACTATAAAAGTAGCTGATGATGAGATGGTTGAAGAACTGTTTGATGCGCTTACTGATGTTGCTACTGATTTAACTATTGATGTTTTAGAAAATTTTTCTACTTTAACTCCTATGGAGCAAGATGAAACGCAGGCAACGCATTGTAAAAAGATTACTAAAGCAGATGGTGAAGTTGCTTTTGATGATGCAGTAGAGCTATTTAACAAATATAGAGCATTTACACCTTGGCCTGGAGTTTACCTCAAAAGTGGCTTAAAGTTGAAAAAAATAGCACTGCAAGAGAGAGAAAAAGAGTTTGATGAAGCTGGTAAAATTATAGCGATAGATAAAGATAGTATAGTTGTGACTTGTAAGCGTGGTGCAATTAGAATTTTCAGAGTACAACCAAACTCCAAAAAAGAGATGGATATTACTTCTTACATAAACGGTAAAAGAGTTGTACTTGAAGATACTCTCTCTTAAATCTATTGATTCAACACAATTATATCTTAAAAAATCAATACAATTAAAAGAGCTAAATGCTCCAATAGCAGTTATATCTCAAGTACAAACGCAAGGAATAGGAAGTAGAAATAATTCTTGGATTTCAAAAGAAGGAAATCTTTTTCTCTCTTTTGCTTTACCATTAGATGATTTGCCAATAGATTTAAAATTGGAGTCTGCATCTATCTATTTTGCATTTATTTTAAAAGATACATTTGCTTCGTTTGGTTCTAAAGTTGTTTTAAAATGGCCAAATGATTTTTATATTGGTGAAAAAAAAATTGGTGGGATGATAACTACTATTGTAGATAAAACTATAATTTGTGGTGTTGGTATTAACCTTATTTCTTCTGTTTGTGAGTTTTCAACATTAGATATAAATATAGATAAAAAAAAATTACTGGAGAAGTATTTTATAAATCTTAGAAAAAAGCTTTTATGGAAGCAAGTTTTTAGTAAATATAAGTTAGAATTTTACACAAATAAAAAGTTTTTTACACATAAAGATGGTCAGAGGATTTCACTTCAAAGAGTGAAACTAGAAGATGATGGTAGTATAAGTATTAATGGTGAGAGGATATATAGTAAACGATGAGTGAAATAATTGTAATTGCAAATCAAAAGGGTGGAGTGGGAAAAACTACTACTGCTGTAAATTTAGCTGCTTCACTCGCTGTTGCAGAAAAAAAGGTGCTTTTGATTGATTCGGATCCACAAGCGAATGCGACAACATCACTTGGCTTTCATAGAAATGATTATGAATTTAATATTTATCATGTCTTGATTGGAACAAAAAAGCTTAAAGATATTATTTTAAAATCTGATCTGCCAACACTCCATCTTGCTCCCTCAAATATTGGACTCGTTGGAATTGAAAAAGAGTATTATGATGCAGGTAAAGCAAAGGGGCGTGAACTCGTTCTTAAAAAAGCTGTTGCAAATATAGAAAAAGAGTACGACTATATTATTATTGATTCTCCTCCTGCTCTTGGACCTATGACAATTAATGCACTCTCAGCAGCAAATTCAGTTATTATTCCTATTCAGTGTGAGTTTTTTGCACTTGAGGGCTTAGCACAGCTTTTAAATACCGTGAAACTTGTAAGAAAATCTATGAATCCTAAATTGGTTGTAAAAGGTTTTTTGCCTACAATGTTCTCTTCTCAAAATAACTTGTCTAAGCAGGTATTTGCAGATTTACAACAACATTTTAAAGGGAAACTTTTTAAAGATGAAACAGACGAATATATTGTGGTTCCTAGAAATGTAAAACTGGCAGAGTCTCCATCTTTTGGTAAACCTGCAATTCTTTATGATGTAAAATCAAGAGGCTCTATAGCCTATCAACATTTAGCACAAGCTATTATTAGATAATTTTTAGTTTTTTAAGGAGCTATTATAGTGAAAAGTCAAAAATTAGGTAGAGGTCTTGATGCACTTTTAGGTGAAATGGATGAAGCGTATGATAACGAGGGAACACAGCGTGATGAAATTTTAGAAATTCCACTTAAAGAGATTAGACCTAATCCTTTCCAACCAAGAAAATCATTTAATGAAGATTCTTTGCATGAACTTGCAGAATCTATAAAGAATGATGGTTTATTACAGCCTATAGTAGTTACAGAAGATATTGATGGTTATATTCTAATTGCTGGTGAGCGAAGATTTCGTGCATCTAAATTAGCAAAAATGAAAGAGATTCGGGCGATTGTCCTTAATAGTGATGAAGATAAGATGCGTCAATTTGCACTTATTGAAAATATCCAAAGAGAAGAACTTAATTCTGTTGAGTTAGCAGAAGCATATAATGAACTTTTAAAACTGCATGAAATGACACATGAAGGTCTCTCTACAATGATTCATAAAAGTAGGGTGCATATTACAAATACACTTCGTTTACTCCAACTCTCAAAAATGACTAAAAAAGCTTTAATAGAGCAAAAAATAACTGCTGGACATGCAAAAATGCTTGTTGGGTTGGATGATAAACAACAACAGTTAATGGTAAACTCTATTATTGGTCAAAAATTGAGTGTTCGTGATACAGAAAGTATGATTAAAGGTATAAAAGAACAAAATCAAGTAGGTGAATCATTGGAAAAGAAAGATTCTGTTTTTAAAACTTATGATTTTTCAAAAGTAGAAAATATTTTTGATACATTTAATATAGGATATAAAGTGAAAAACAATACATTAAGCATCTCATTTACTTCAGAAAATGAAATAGAAGAATTTATATCCCATTTTCACTAATATTTATTATAAATAATTAAAAAACTACTCCATTTAACTAACATTTCAATTTAATAATAGTATAATCACGCAACTTTTAGGAGGTGCTATGTTAGATATAAATCCAATACTACTCTTGGCTACATTTGTTGTATTTGTTTCGCTTATAGCCGTTCTAAATAGTTGGCTTTATAATCCATTATTAAGTTTTATGAATAAGCGTGATGAGGACATTAAAAAAGACCTAGAAAAAGTAGGTAATAATGATGATGAAATCAACGAGCTTAAGAGTAAAGCAGAAACAATAATTATGAATGCTAAACTAGAAGCTGCGGCCCTAAGAGAAAAAGTTATTGCGGATGCTAAGGAATTAGTTGATAGTAAGTTAGAGGCAAAGCGTGCTGAATTTGCACAAGAATATTTAGAGTTTGAAAAATCACTTTCAAATGCTAAAAAAGAGTTGACTACTGACTTGCTCAAACAAGTTCCAGTGTTTAAAGAAGCTGTTTCAGCTAAATTTAGTCAGATATAAGGGTGTAATGTGAGTAGAATTCTAGTATTGTTACTAATGATATCAACTTATGCATTCGCATCAGAGGTAAAAGAAGGTGGTACGGATATAGTTCAAAGAACTGTAAACTTCATCTTATTTGCTGGGCTTGTATGGTATCTTGTAGGGGAACCGATAAAAAATTACTTTGCTTCAAGAAGTCAAGGTATTGCTGACGAATTAAAAAAAGTTCAAGATAAACTTGATGAATCAATTGCTCTAAAAAAAGATGCATTAGCTAAAATTAGTGAGGCAGAGAGATTTGCACAAGAATTGGCTGAATCATCTAAAAAAGAGAATAAATTAATTTATGATGCTCTTATGGCACAGGGTGAAACTGAGCTAGAAACTATTGCGAAACAAAATCTTTCTAAAAAAGAGTTTGAAGAGAGAAAAATGGTTCGTGAAGTTGTAGAAGAGATTGTGACTGAGACATTAAGTCAAAGTGCAGGTAGTTTTGATAAAGAAGCTATGGCAAATGTTATTTTGAAAAAGGTGGCGTAAATGGAAGAATTAATAGCAAAAAGATATATAAAAGCTTTATTGTCTGATTCTGATATTGCGTTTGCACAAAGTATTACTGTTATATTTGAAGGTTTATCGGATTCTTTTAAGAATGAGAAATTTTTGAATATTATGGCTAGTAATGATGTAAGTGCAGATGATAAAGCCTCTTTACTTTTAGATGCTGTAAAGTCTGCTAACTCTCAAAAAGTAAATAACTTTATTAAACTTTTAGTAGAGAATAAACGAATTAATATTATTCCAGCAATTGCTGAAGAGTTGAGAAAAAACTTAGCGAATATGACAAAAACTTACTCAGGTGTAGTTTTGAGTAATACAAATATAAGAGCAAAGATAATCAAAAACTTGAGCAGAGGTTTGAGTAAAAAATATAATTCTAAAATAGTACTATCATTTAAAAAAACTGACTTTAATGGTATTAAAGTGGAAGTAGATGATTTAGGTATAGAAATTAATTTTTCTAAAGATAGAATCAATAGTCAAATTATAGAACATATAATTAAAGCAATATAACATTAAATGAGAGGAGAAGGATAGTGGTAGCAAAAATTCAGGCTGATGAAATCAGCTCAATAATTAAAGAGCGTATCGATAATTTTGAACTAAATGTCGATATTAATGAAACTGGTAAAATTGTTTCTTATGCTGATGGTGTTGCACAGGTTTACGGACTTAGCAATGTTATGGCAGGAGAGATGGTAGAATTTGAAGATGGTACGAGAGGTTTAGTTATGAACCTTGAAGAGAGTGCTGTTGGTGTAGTTATTCTTGGTTCAGGAGTATCCTTAAAAGAAGGTATGAGCGTTAAGCGTCTTGGTAAACTTTTAAAAGTACCAGTTGGTGATGCACTTTTAGGTCGTGTTGTTAATGCTCTTGGTGAGCCAATTGATGGTAAAGGTCCAATTGAAACAACTGAAATGCGTTTTGTTGAAGAAAAAGCTCCTGGTATTATGGATAGAAAATCTGTACATGAACCTTTAGCAACTGGTATTAAAGCAATTGATGCACTTGTTCCAATTGGACGAGGACAGCGTGAGCTTATTATTGGTGACAGACAAACAGGTAAAACTACAGTTGCACTTGATGCTATCCTTAATCAAAAGGGGAATGGTGTTGTATGTATTTATGTTGCAATTGGTCAAAAAGAATCAACTGTAGCACAGATTATTCGTCGTTTAGAAGATAATGGTGCCATGGAATATACTATAATTGTATCTGCAACCGCTGCTGAAGCTGCTGCACTTCAATTTTTAGCTCCATATACTGGTGTTACTATGGGTGAATACTTCCGTGACAATGCAAGACATGGTTTAATTGTTTATGATGATTTATCAAAACATGCAGTTGCTTATCGTGAAATGTCACTTATTCTTCGTCGTCCTCCAGGTCGTGAAGCATATCCAGGAGATGTTTTTTATGTTCACTCTCGTCTGCTTGAGCGTGCTGCAAAAATGTCTGATGAGGAGGGTGCTGGTTCACTTACTGCTCTACCAATTATTGAAACACAAGCTGGTGATGTTGCGGCATATATTCCAACAAATGTTATTTCAATTACTGATGGACAAATCTTCCTTGAAACTGATCTATTTAACTCAGGTGTTCGTCCTGCAATTAATGTTGGTCTTTCAGTTTCTCGTGTTGGTGGTGCTGCACAGATTAAAGCAACAAAACAAGTTGCTGGTACACTGAGACTTGACCTTGCATCATTCCGTGAACTTCAAGCATTTGCTCAATTTGCATCTGATCTTGATGAAGTTTCTCGTAAACAGTTAGAGCGTGGACAAAGAATGGTTGAAGTACTTAAACAAGGACCTTTTTCACCACTTTCTGCTGAAAAACAAGTTGCAATTATTTTTGCAGGAAATGCAGGTTTCTTAGATGATTTTGATCCGTCTAATGTAGTTCGTTTTGAAGCTGAGTTATATCCATTTATTGAAGCTTCTTATCCTCAAATTTTTGAGAATATTAGAAATAGCAAAAAAGTAGATGACGATACTAAGGCATTATTAACAAAAGCATTAGAAGAGTTTAAAGCTAGCTTTGTAGCTAACTAAGGAATTACTTTATGGCAAACTTGAAAGATATTCAAAGACAGATTAAGAGTGTTTCTAACACTCAAAAGACGACTCGTGCGATGAAACTTGTTTCAACTGCTAAGCTTCGCCGTGCAGAAGAACTTGCAAAACGCTCTCGTCTTTATGCTCAAAAAATGAATCAGGTTATTGCCGAAATAGCTGGGCGTATAGAGTGTAGCAAAGTTGGAGGGTTGGAAAATCGTTGTTTTCATAAGATTGAAAATCCAAAAATAGTTGACATTGTATTTGTTACTGCTGATAAAGGTTTATGTGGTGGATTTAATATTCAGACTATTAAGGCAGTTAATAAACTTTTAAAAGAGTACAAAGAAAAAGATGTAAAAGTACGTTTACGCGGTATCGGTAAAAAAGGTGTTGAATTCTTTAAATATAATGAAGTTGAAATGTATGATAGAGTCATTGATTTAAGTTCAAAACCTGACAAAACAAGATCTGATGAGTTTATTCAAACTTCAATTGAAGATTATTTAGATGAAAAAATAGATGGTCTTCACATTGTATATAACGGGTATAAAAACATGATAACTCAAGAGTTACATGTGAATAAAGTTTTACCAGTTGATACAGATAGTTTTGATTGTACTAAAGTGCAGTCTCAGTCTATGTTGGAAATTGAAGCAGAAGATGAAGAAAAAGTGCTTGATTCTTTAGTGAAAAAGTATGTTTCTTACAATATGTACTACTCTTTAATTGATTCAGTAGCTGCGGAACACTCTGCGCGTATGCAGGCGATGGATACAGCTACTAATAATGCTAAAGAGATGGTAAAGAGTTTAAATGTACAATTTAATAAAGCACGTCAAGCTGCTATTACTACAGAACTGATAGAAATTATCAGTGGTGTGGAGTCTATGAAATAATGGAGAAAAATATGATTGGAAAAATTAGCCAGGTAATGGGACCTGTTGTTGATGTTGATTTCGATGGTAATCTTCCAGTAATTAACGAAGCAATTGAAGTTAAAGTTAATTTAGAAGGAAGTGAACATCGTTTAGTTTTAGAAGTTGCAGCTCACTTAGGTGATGGTCGTGTGAGAACGATTGCAATGGATATGAGTGAAGGTTTAGTTCGTGGTATGGAAGCAACTGCTACTGGTGCACCTATTAAAGTTCCTGTTGGAGAGAAAGTTCTTGGACGAATCTTTAATGTTATTGGTGAGACTATTGATGGTAAAGATCAAGTAGAAGATGCACCAATGTGGTCAATCCACCGTGCTCCTCCACCATTAGTTGATCAATCAACTACAACTGAGATGTTTGAGACAGGTATTAAAGTTGTTGATTTACTTGCTCCTTATGCTAAGGGTGGTAAAGTTGGATTATTTGGTGGTGCTGGTGTTGGTAAAACAGTTATTATCATGGAACTTATTCACAATGTTGCACATGGACATGATGGTCTTTCTGTTTTTGCAGGTGTTGGTGAGAGAACTCGTGAAGGAAATGACCTTTACCATGAAATGCTTGAATCGAATGTACTGGACAAAGTTGCACTGTGCTATGGTCAAATGAGTGAGCCTCCAGGAGCTCGTAACCGTATTGCACTTACTGGTCTTACAATGGCTGAGTATTTCCGTGATGAGAAGAAACTTGATGTACTTATGTTCATTGATAATATTTTCCGTTTTGCACAATCAGGTTCAGAAATGTCTGCACTTCTTGGTCGTATTCCATCAGCTGTTGGTTATCAACCAACACTTGCTCGTGAAATGGGTGCATTACAAGATCGTATTACATCAACTAAAAATGGTTCAATCACATCTGTTCAAGCAGTGTATGTACCTGCAGATGACTTGACAGATCCAGCTCCTGCTTCTGTTTTTGCTCACTTAGATGCAACAACAGTTCTTAACCGTAAAATTGCTGAAAAAGGTATTTATCCTGCAGTTGATCCTCTTGATTCAACTTCAAGATTACTTGATCCACAAATTTTAGGTGAGGAACACTATAATACTGCTCGTGGTGTACAACAAACACTTCAAAAGTATAAAGATTTACAAGATATTATTGCAATTCTTGGTATGGATGAACTTTCTGAAGAAGATAAAAATGTTGTTGAGCGCGCTCGTAAAATTGAAAAATTCTTATCACAACCATTCTTTGTTGCAGAAGTATTTACAGGAGCTCCTGGTAAATATGTATCTCTCGAAGAGACTATTAAAGGATTTAAAGGTATTCTTAATGGTGATTACGATTATATGTCGGAAAACTCTTTCTACATGGTTGGTGGTATGGATGAAGCTATTGCAAAACATGAGAAAAACAAATAAGCATTTGCTTAGTAAAGGACTGTAATGGATAAGTTTAAACTTGAAATCCTAACTCCAAATGGCGTTATCTATGATGATAACGCTACTGGTGTTGTTCTCCCTGGTGAAGAAGGAGAATTTGGTGTATTGGCTGGACATGCTTCTCTGACAACATTATTAGAAGCTGGTGTTGTTGATGTTGAAAAAGAGGATAAATCAGTCGAATCTATCGTTATTAATTGGGGTGTAGCTCAGGTTGATGAGGGAAAAGTTGTTATTCTTGTAGAAGGTGCAGCACCAATTCGTGGAGAAAATGAATCAGAAATTGCTAAAGCACTTGATAATGCTAAAAAACTTATTAGTGATATTGCTGATTCTGGTAATGCTATTGCATCTGTTTCAGCAAAAATTGAATCTGCAGCACAGAGGTTAATATAGCGATGTTGAATAATTTAATAGATTTTTATCTTAAAAGTCATCCTGTTACTATTGGTGTTCTGGCTTTATTGGCAGTTTACTTTTTGGTGTTAAATTGGGTATTTTTTTATAGATACTTTTCTATTACTAGCTGGCTTTCTCGTGAAAGTGCCTCTTTAGAAGCACTTTTATTAGGGGCTACTACTGTAAAAGAGAACTCATTTTTAAATAATTTTTTACAAACAAGTAATGTTATTTCAAAAGAAGTTTTAGGTTTGGGTATGCTTGCAGCAACGAAAGAGGCTACAAAGGGTCTTTCTGTTTTATCTGTAATTGCATCAACTTCTCCTTTTATTGGATTGTTTGGGACTGTTGTCTCTATCTTGGGTACTTTTACTCATATAGGTCAAACATCTGGGACAATGAGTATTATTGCTAGTGGAGTTTCAGATGCATTAGTGGCTACTGCATCTGGAATATTTGTAGCTGTATTTGCATATACTTATCATCAAATTCTTAAGAGAAAATCATATGAACTTGTTAGTTATCTTCAAATGCAAAGTGATGCAATATTAGCGCGTAAGGTATAGTATTATGCTATATGATTGGGATGAAAAACCAGAATTAAATATAACTCCTCTTGTAGATGTGATGCTTGTCTTACTTGCAATTTTGATGGTTATTGCTCCTAGTATTATATTTGAAGAAAATATTAAATTACCTCAAGGTTCTGCAACGCAACAACTTTCAAAAATTCCACCTGTACATATTACTATCGATAAAGATAAAAACATAAAGATAAATAACAATAATTTTTTATTAAATGCATTTACTGATAATTTTTACCTTTATGCTAAAAAACTTAATAAAAAAGCCACTGTTTTAATAAGTGCAGATAAGCGTTTAGATTATGGTGTCGTAATGTCAGTTTTAGCAGCTGTAAAGCAGGCTGGATTTACAGAGGTATCTTTAGCAACAAATGGATAATCAACGATACTTTTATTTCAGTGGAATAATCTCTTTTCTTCTCTTTATATTTTTTTTATTTATGTTTGTTGTTATGCTGTTTCAAGTAAAAGATATTAAAACTTATGGTTTTAAAAAAAAGAATTATATATCTGTTTCTATTACACCTACACCTATAAAGAATATAGTAAATAAAACAAAAGCTTCTATAAAAAAAATAGCAGTTACTCCAAGTTCATCACCTAAAAATATTGATGTAAATAACTTGTTTAATAATGTGTGGACACAAAAGATTCAGCATAAAGTGGAAAAACGCAAAGTAAATTCAAAGAGAATTAGTGAAATCCAAAAGCAGATTAAGTTTAAAAAGCTTAATCAAGTGAAATCGATTGAAAAAAGAGTTAATGAGTTAGAAGAAAAAGAAGAAAATGAGACTTTAAATACTCTTTCAAGTGCAACAAAGGTTAATGAATATTTAGCTAAAATTCAATCAATTGTCTATGAACATTTTAATGTTCCGCCAAATACAGAAGGAAATAGTGTTAAAACTGTAATTGTGCTTGGCCCTTTTGGAAAAATGCTTGATTTTAGAGTATTAAGCTATTCTTCTAGTACAGCTTTAAATAGTGAAGTTGATAAAATAAAAGAGAGACTGAAGAATGTGGTTTTTCCTGTTAATCCCAATGGAAAGACGAGTACAACAACTGTTACATTAATATCTAAGGAGTAGAGATTGAAGATTTTATTTTTATTATTTTTATTGTTTAACATTGCATATGCAGGTGATGCAACTATTGAAGTTGTTAAAAAGGCAGATTCATTACCAACATTAGCTATTGAGGACTCTTCTATTAGTTATGATCATACATTCAAGTTAAAATTTTTTAAAGCTCTTGTTGCTGATTTGAATGTTATTTCACTCTTTAATGTAGATAGACATTATCAAACTGTACCTTATAATGATAGTTCTGTACTGGTGGCTGACAAAGATATGAAATATGTTTTACGATATAAAATATTTGAAGATGACAATGATGCCATGAATATTCAGATGAAATTACTTCAAAATGATAATGAAGTTTTTTCTAAAAATTACCGTGTTAATAGAAAAGATATATATGTGTTTGTTTCACATGCAATTGCTTATGATATAAATGAATATATGGGTGCGAAGCCAGTGAGTTGGATGAAGAAAAAAGTTATATTTGCTAAAGTTGTTGCTCCTAAAAAAAGTGAAATAATTATTGCTGATTATACATTAACATACCAACATATAATAATTCAAGGTGGGCTTAATCTTTTCCCAAAATGGGCGAATCAGGCGCAAACTGCTTTTTATTATACATCTTTAGATGATGATAAACCTACTTTGAAATATATAAATATTAAAACGGCTTCTGTAAAAAGTATTATCTCTTCTGATGGTATGATGGTATGTTCCGATGTGAGTAATGATGGTAACCATCTTTTATTAACGATGGCAAAGGATGGACAGCCAGATATTTATTTGTATGATGTAAAAAAACATACATATAAGAGAGAAACTAGCTATAGTGGTATTGATGTTGATGGGCAATTTATGAATGAAGAGACAATAGCCTTTGTCTCCTCTAGGCTAGGATATCCTAATATTTTTACAAAAAACTTATTGACAAATGAAATAAATCAGGTAGTTTATTATGGTAAAAGTAATGTTGCATGTAGTGCTAGTGGACACTATATTGTATATAAAGCAAGAGAGAGTTCAAAGACTTTTAGTCAAAATACTTTTAATCTTCATTTAGTTTCAACACAAACTGACTTTATCAGACGACTTACAGCCACAGGTGTAAATGAATTTCCTAAATTTTCAAAAGATGGAGATGCAATTATATTTGTTAAAAACTATAAGGGTCAAAGTTCTATTGGAATAATACGATTAAATTTGAACAAAAATTTTCTTTTTCCTATAAAATCAGGAAGAATACAATCAATGGACTGGTAAAAAGCCTATAATCATTAAATTTTATTACTTTTTTTAGGTATAATAAATAAATTTTAAATAGTGAGGAAATGTAGTATGAAAAATATCGTACTTTCTGGTGTTGTAGCAGCACTATTAGTTTTTAGTGGATGTAGTTCAAAAGGACCTGCTGTAGATACTAAGGCTGTGAATAATAATCCAGTAAAAGAAGTTGTACCTACTACTACTACTACTACTACGCAAGAAGTTCAGCCCGTAGAGACAGAAACAGTTTTAAGTGAAGATAATAGTTCAGTAAATTCATCAGTAAATTCGTCAACAAGTGAATCTACTATGAATTCTATTGAGAGTAAATTACCAACTATATATTTTGCTTTTGACAAATATAATATCACACCTGATATGGAAGAAAAAATTGATGCTGCAGCTGTAATTGGAAAAAAATCAGCATCTGCTTATAAAGTAAAATTGGAAGGGAATTGTGATGAATGGGGAAGTGACGAATATAATTTTGCATTAGGATTACGCCGAGCAAATGCAGTTAAGAAAGCTTTAGTCGCAGATGGAATAGATGCTTCTCGTATTTCCATGATAAGTTATGGTAAAAGTAATCCTGTATGTACAGCACATACAAGAGCGTGCTGGGCGAAAAACCGTAGAGTTAATTTTGAACTTTTACCATAAGTTTCCAATAGATGAAATTTAGTAAATTTTATTTTTTATTTTTTATTTTCTCGCCGGTGTTATTGTTAAGGGCTGAGCCTTCGGCATTTGGTGCAGGAGATATTACTAGTAATAATCCTTATGGTCTAACAAAAGATGAAAAAGTCTTACTAGCAACAGAAAAAAAACTCAAAACAGTTTCAGATAAGAGTAAATCGCAAGCTAGTCAATTAGACTCGCTTCGAGAGAGAGTTGATGGACTCCAAAGTATTATTGAAAGTTTAAGTAGAAAAGCACAAAGTAATAAGATGAATTTGCAAAATATACAACACTCCTCAGATATATCATTTGGCAATATTAATGAATATCAAAAAAGATTAAGTCTCTCTATTCAAGAAAATAAGCAAGCAATACAAAAGATGAAAGCTTTGAATTTACAGTTAAGCAAATCATTAGAAGCCATAAATCTAGATTATGTAACAAAAGTAGATTATAATACTTTAGTGAATAATTTAAATGATTTTAAAACTCTTGTTATAAAAGAGCTAGAGCAACTAAGAAAAGTACAAAATAAAAAAAGTGTTATAAGCAGTAGTAGTTTGTACAACAAAGCAAAAGTTGCCTACAATCAAAAGCGATATACAAATGCAATATCTGATTATGAAACTTTAATTCAACGCAATTATAAACCTGCTTATTCGCATTATATGATTGGTGAAATGTATTTCAAAAGAAAAAATTATGCTAATGCAATTTCTTATTTTAAAAAGAGTGCATCTCTGTATTCAAAGGCTTCATATATGCCAAACTTAATGCTACATACTGCAATTGCTATGTCAAAAACAGGTGATAAACAGCATGCAAATGCATTTTTTAATGCAATTGTAGAAAAATATCCAAATTCAAAAGAAGCACTAAAAGCTAAAAAATATTTGGATATTTAAAATTAGCTGTATGATTTTCAGCAATAATATAGAATATTATGATAAAATCGCGAAACTAATTTATAAGGGTAAAAAATGTCAATTCAAGAAAATCAAGTTGTTTCAATAGAATATGAAGTCCGTGATGGAGATCAAGTTGTAGATAGTAATATGAGCGGAGCTCCATTGGTATTTATGTATGGTAAAGGTCAAATCATTCCAGGTTTAGAGAGTGGGATTAAAGATATGAATATTGGTGATAAAGCTGATGTTTTAGTAAAACCAGCAGATGCTTATGGTGAATATAATGCCGACGCTACGCAAGAGGTTCCAAAAGAACAATTTGCAGGAATTGACTTAACTGAGGGAATGACTCTTTATGGTCAAGGTGAAGATGGTGGTACTGTTCAAGTTGTCGTTAAAGATATTAAAGATGATAGCGTTATTATTGATTTTAACCATCCTTTAGCTGGAAAAGAGTTAATGTTTACAGTTGCAATTAACAATGTAAGAGATGCATCTGCTGATGAAATTCTTTCTGGTGTTCCTGTTGAGAACCAAAAAGAAGAGGAAGGATGTTGTGGTACTGGTGGCGGCAGCGGCTGTGGATGCCACTAATTTTATAACCTCTTCAGAAGCCTCTTTGCAGGCTAAGAAGACAGCCATTCTTTTAAAAACACTCAATGTCAATGCACTTATTATTGGTCCTTCTGGCATTGGTAAAAAGACTTTGGCTTCTTTTATTCTTCCTAATGCAACGGTCTATGATGCATCAAATTTTGATGAATTACTTACTGCATTAGAATCTTCAAATGAAATTATAATTAGTAATATTAATGTATCTCCAAATATACAAAGAGTGGTAGAATCTATAAAAAAAAACAGCGTGCGTGTTATTGCTACATCATCAAATTATACTATAAGTCATGAGATTGAAGAACTTTGTAGTATAAAGGTTGATTTACCCCCCTTAAGTGAAAGAACTGAGGATATAAATGCTTTAATAGAACTTTTTTTAGAAGAAGCACATGGACTTTTTGGTGGTAGTAAAGAGCTATGTTCTTTAGAAAATATGACGCCTGATTTATCTCGAAATGGACACTCTTTAAGACGGCAAGTGATGATTACTTACCTTTTACAAGAGATAAAAGATAGAGATTTGATGGAGTTACTTGAAAATTATTTTTACGAGAAACTTGGTTCTAAAAATGATTATAAAAAATTTCTTTATTTATATGAAGCACCACTTATTAAAGCTGGTTTGAAAAAATATAAGTCTCAGCTCCAGCTTTCAGATAAGCTGGGCTTAAATAGAAATACACTAAGAAAAAAAATATCTGAGAACAAACAATATTTAGAAAAAGGAAAGTAAATGAGTAAAATAGCAATGATATTTGCAGGACAAGGTTCGCAAGCAGTTGGAATGGGAAAAGATTTTTATGAAAATTCAAAACTTGCTCGTGAAATGTTTGAAAAAGCTGGAGATAGAATAGGTGTTGATTTTAAAGAAATAATTTTTCAAGAGAATGAAAAACTTGGGCAAACTGCTTATACACAGCCTGCTATTTTACTTGTTCAAATGATTGCCTACAAGCTATTTAAAGCAGAGTGTTCAGATATAAAAGTAGAATTTTTTTTAGGGCACTCTTTAGGTGAATTTTCTGCTTTATGTGCAACTGGTGCTATTGATTATGTTGATGCTGTAGAACTTGTACATAAACGAGGTGCATTAATGCAAGAGGCATGCGATACAATAGATGCTGGTATGATGGCTATAGTAGGTCTCGACGATGCTAGTGTTGAAAAAATTTGTTCAGATGCACAAGCTGATGGTAAAAAGGTTTGGCCTGCAAACTATAATCAAGATGGACAACTTGTTGTTGCTGGTATGAAGTCAGATTTAGTTTCATTAGAGCAGACTTTTAAAGATGCTGGTGCAAAAAGAGCATTGCTTTTAAATATGTCAGTTGCCTCTCATTGTGATATTTTAGCACCTGCACAAGCACCTTTGGCTGAGTTAATGGAGAAATATATTACAGATAATTTTGAAGCACCTGTTATTTCAAATGTTACTACAAAACCATATGCTACGAAAGCAGAAGCAGTACAACTTTTAAAAGATCAACTTGTGAAACCTGTAAAATATAAACAGTCAATTCAAGCTATTGCTCCTGAAGTGGATATGGCAATAGAGTTTGGAAATGGTGTTGTTTTAAAAGGGCTTAATAGAAGAATTGCAAAAGAGTTAAAAACGCTTAATATCTCAGATATGGCATCGTTAGAAAAAGTTAAAGAGGAAATTTGCTCCTAATATGAGAGTAACACTTGCACAAACTGCACCGAAGCTAAATTGTTCAAATTTAGAAGATGTTTTAGAAATAATTACTCATGTAAAAGAGAGTTCAGACCTTATAGTTTTTCCTGAACTCTCTTTGAGTGGCTATCTTTTACAAGATAAACTCTTTGAGGATGCTTGGTCATTAGAAGAGTTAGATAAATTGATGCAATTAAGTAAAGAGATAGATATTGCCGTAGGTCTTGCTTTAAGAGATGAGAATATATTTAGAAACGCAGCTCTCTATTTTAGTGGAGGAGAGCTTATTTCTAAACATATTAAAGTTCATCTACCAAATTATGGAATGTTTGAAGAGGCGAGATACTTTGAAGGTGGCGATAAATTTGAAGCTTTTGAGTGTAATGGTAAAAAAATATCTATGCTTATTTGTGAAGATTTATGGCACAGTAGCGTTCATAAAGAATTAATAAAACTCAATCCTGATTTGATTATAGTGCTTGTTGCATCACCTGCTCGTGGTTTTTCTAATACAGGACTAAAAATTCAGCAGAAGTGGCAGAGTATTATTACGAAAGTAGCCAAAGAGTCTCAAGCAGAGCTTATTTTTGTCAATAGAGTAGGTTTTGAAGACGGACTTGGTTTTTGGGGTGGAAGTTGTTTAGTGAAGCAGAGTGGTGAGATAGTAGAAAAACTTCCCCTCTTTAAAGAAGAGATAAAAACATTTGAAATAGAGGATAAAAGAGATGACAATAGCAATAATGGGTGCAATGCCTGAAGAGATAGCTCCAATTTTGGAGAGAGTAGGTGAGTATAAAACAACTTCTTATGCTGGAAACAATTACTACGAAGCACAATATAAAGGCTTAAACTTAGTCATAGCCTACTCAAAAATAGGAAAAGTTTTTTCCACTCTGACTGCGGCAACATTATGCGAACATTTTGGTGCAGAAAAATTACTTTTTTCTGGTGTAGCTGGTGCAATATCTTCAGATTTAAAAGTTGGTGACTTAATAGTAGCAACAAAACTAGCACAACATGATTTAGATATTACTGCCTTTGGTCACCCTTTTGGGTATGTGCCTGAGGGTGCTGTCTTTGTTGAGAGTGATATAGAGTTAAATAGCTTGGCTCATGAAGTAGCAAAAGAGATGCAAAAATCTCTTAAAGAAGGCGTTATAGCAACAGGCGATCAGTTTGTGGCTGATGAAGCGCGTAAAGATTGGATAGGCGATACTTTTGGTGCAGATGCTTTGGAAATGGAGGGTGCTAGCGTTGCAGTTGTTTGTGATGCTTTAAATGTTCCATTTTTTATATTGCGTGCAATTAGTGATGCAGCAGATATGGATGCTAGTTTCTCTTTTGATGAATTTTTAGAGACAAGTGCAGTGCAGAGTGCTGCGTTTGTTATGAATATGGTAGATAAGTTAGCACAAAAGTAATGGCAGTAAAACTTTCTAAAAAAATAATGTCAAAACTTGGCAAGACAAATGCCGAGTTTGAACTTATTCAAGAGGGTGATAAAATTCTTGTTGGTTTGAGTGGTGGTAAGGATTCACTTACTATGATTCATGCCATGAAAGAACAACAGAGACGCGCTCCTTTTAAGTTTGAATTTTTGGCAGTAACCATTAGCTATGGTATGGGTGAGAATTTTGAAAAACTCTCTGCTCATTGTAAAGAACATGATATTCCCCATATAGTACATGAAACGAAGACCTATGAATTAGCTAAAGATAAAATCCGTAAAAACTCATCATACTGTAGTTTCTTTTCTCGTATGCGAAGAGGGTATCTCTACTCTGTAGCAAAAGAGCATGGTTGCAATAAAGTAGCCTTGGGACACCATATGGATGATGCAACTGAGAGCTTTTTTATGAATTTTATCTACAATGGACAGATGCGAAGTTTAGCTCCAAAATATAGAGCAGAGAATGGGCTTATAGTCATTCGTCCACTTATTCAGATGAGAGAGCGACAACTTACTGCGTTTGTTCAAGACAATGGTATTGAAGCTATAGGCGATGAAGCATGTCCGGCTATGCGTTTTGATGTAAAAATGCCACACGCTAGAGCAGACACAAAAGTGATGCTTGCTAAAATGGAGCAGGAGTTTCCACAACTGTTTACTTCGCTAAATGCAGCATTTAAAAATATTTCAGTAGAGAGCTTTTTTGATAAAGAGCAGTTCAAAATGAATATTTAATTATTAGTAAAAGAGTCGTATGTTATCATCAGAAATAGAGAAAATACTCAATAGTAAAGAGAAACTTCTTACACAGGCTTACTTTGATTTACAGCGTCATTTTGAAGAGAAATATGGCAAAGATACTGTAGTCTTTATGGAAATTGGTACCTTTTTTGAAGTCTATGAAGTCAATAATGATGAAGAATGTATTGGTAAAGCAAAAGAGATAGCAGAACTACTTAATATTCAGCTTACAAAAAAAAATAAAAGAATAGTTGAAAATTCAGAAAAAAATCCTCTCCTTGCAGGTGTTCCTGCTGTCTCTTTTGAGAGATACTTAAGCCGTCTTATTGGTGAACAAAAATATACTGTTATTGTTGTCAAACAAAAAGGCACTCCTCCAAAAATAAGCCGTTATATTGCACAAATAATCTCTCCTGGTACAAATTTCGACCATATTATAGATAATGATGACAATTATATTGTGTCACTTTTAATTGATAAATTCCGTGATATTTATATAGTTGGGTACTCTGCCATTGATGTTACGACAGGAAAAACTTGGCTTTATGAGACGCATGGAACAAGTGAAGACCCCTCTTATGCACTTGATGAGGTTTTTAATCTTTTAAATGTTTATAGAACAAGTGAGGTTGTTGTTACTTTTTTGGCTGGCATTGAGGAACAACGCCATGTGATGCAGTATTTGGAAATTTCCGAACACTATCATTACTCAGTTAATAACAAACGCGTAAAAATCGACTTTCAAAATGAACTCTTTAAAGAAGTTTATCAAATACAGTCGTTACTCTCATCCATAGAGCATTTGGATCTCGAACGCTCACCGATGATAACCGAATCTTTAGCAATTCTCATTAACTTTGTTATAGAGCATGATTATCACATTATTCAAAAGATGGCAATGCCGAAAATCATAGATAATCGTCGTTTTATGTATCTTGGCAATAATGCCCTTGAGCAGATGGGTATCATCTCAAAAGATAAAAAAGAGTTTACACTGCTAAAGATGCTTGATAAAAGCTCCACAGCAATAGGAAGAAGACTACTAAAAGAGCGTCTTTTAAATCCTATTATGGAGACAGAGGAGCTTGAGCGAAGATATAATCTTATAGAAAGAGTCTCTTCTCATGTGCGTTATCTTGATGAGATGATGCGAGGGGTCTATGACTTGGAGCGTTTGGCTCGCAGGCTTAATCTTGGACGGCTTCATCCATTTGAGATGAATTATATGTATGACTCGATGCTAAGTATTAAAGAGTTGATGCAGTATGTTAAAAAGTATAAGATTCAAAAAGCACCTTTTCATGAGAGTGAGGTAGAGGAGTTTTTGCGTGATATTGCTAAAACAATAGATTTGGATATTTCACGCCGTTTTACAAATGCAACGGTTGATGAAAATTTCTTAATGAATGGTGTAGATGAAGTTATTGATACACTTGTAAAAGAGAATAGTGTCATGTTGGTAGCTTTTGAAGATATAATAAGAAAAATAGAAGAGCTATTGCATGAAGCAAATGTAGCAAGTAGTACAAAAGTAGTTACTCTGGGACTTTTAGAAAAAGAGGGCTATTATATCTCTATTAGTAAAAACCGTTTTTCTCTTATTGAGAGTGCATTTAAAAAAAGTGAATATTTTGCAGAGTTTAGTGTCAAAAAATTAACAAATAATGTCAAAATAACTTCTGCGTTTACTGACAAACTCTCCGATAACATTATGAAAAACCGTCGTAAAATAGTGACACTTGTAAAAGAGTGCTATATTAGGCTTCAAGCACTTTTTGAGAGACGCTACTCTTTGCTGTTTGGGCGTGTTATTGGCTATGTGGCAGATTTGGATGTTGGTGTGAGTTCTTCAAAAGTTTCACAAGAGTATAAACATTCACGCCCTATGATAGTTGAAGTAGAGCGTAATGAAAACTTTATGCAAATAATGCAATTACGCCATCCACTTATAGAGGTGCAAGAGAGAGGAGGGCTTTATATTCCTAATGATATTGTGATGGGCAATCGTGATTATCTTGACCTGCCTCATCCAAAGAGTGTTATGCTTGATGTAAATGTTCATGATGGACATGAAATAAATGGTGTACTTTTATATGGAATAAACTCAAGTGGTAAATCTTCATTGATGAAGAGTATTGGTATTGCTGTACTTATGGCACAATCTGGTTTTTTTGTTTCTGCTTCTGTGATGAAGTTTAGTTTATTTGACTCCATATTTACTCGTATTGTCTCAAAAGACAATCTTGCAAAAGGGCTTTCAACTTTTGCTGTTGAGATGCTTGAACTAAAAAATATATTTAACCGTGCAACGGCTCGTTCTTTGGTTCTAGGTGATGAGATAAGCCACGGTACAGAAACACTTTCTGGAGTAGCAATAGTCGCTTCTGCTATTGGCAAACTTGCAAAAATACGCGCTCTCTTTCTCTTTGCAACGCATCTGCATCAGCTCTCTACTATGGAAGAGATTAGAGAACTTGTTAATGTAGTGAATTTACATTTGAGTGTTGAGTATGATGAGGTGAGCGATAAACTGATATTTAATCGTCTCCTTCAACATGGAAGTGGAAGTAGCATCTATGGGCTTGAATTTGCAAAATCACTCCATATGGATAGTGAATTTTTAGAGAATGCAAATACAATTAGAAAACGCCTTGCAAATGATTATGATGAGCTTGAACTTTTAGTAAAGAAGAAAAAATCAAAATACAATAAAGAGCTGTATGTGACGAAGTGTATTATCTGTGGAGCAGTTGCTGAAGATGTACATCACATATCTCAAAAATCACTTGCAGATAAGGCTGGCTTTATAGGGCATTTTCATAAAGATAACAAACATAATCTTGTGCCACTCTGTAAAGAACATCACAATCAAATTCACGATGGAAAACTCCATGTAAATGGTTTTATAATGACAAGTAAAGGGCTTGAGTTACAGTTTGAAGAACAGATGCAAAAAGTGGAACCAAAAAAGGTGCAAGAGCCTGAAATAAATGAGAATGTGAAAGTAAAAAAAGTTGAAGAAGACGAGCCAAAAGGCTTCGTCTTGGATGATTGGTAAAGTTTCGGAGAGTGTTTAAAATTATATCAGTATCATTGAAGCTTATAAATCTGAAACCATTACTTTATTTTTTGGGGTGGGATTTACCTAATGTTTTTTACTTGCTTTTAGCTTTTAAACTCTTTTTTAAAGTTTCAACTTCTTTAGCCAGTAAGTTTATCTTTTTGATCTATAAAATCAAATAACGATATCTGTTGAACAGGATTTTTAGATTTAACTCTTTCATTCGTTTTATCTAATATTTGAACTTTTACTTGTTTTGCTATTTCTTCTACCATAGGAATAACAATTGAGTTTCCAATTCTGTTATAAAGTTTTGCTTTTGAACCAAGTAATTTAAAATTGTCATCAAATCCCATAAGTCTATAGCACTCTTTTAAGGTCAATTTTCTTACTCTTCCATTGTGATACACAAAATATCTTCCAGCTGATTCTTGTGATGATAATGTTGGATGTGTTCCTTCAGATGAATATATCCTATTTGGTTGCTTATGAACTCTTGATAAGTGTATTGTATCAGGTCTTGTACCTTTTGTTCTTATATTTTTATTTCTATAACCTACAAATATAAGTCCAGATGGTTGTCTTTTTGGATTCTCAATAAGTGTATATTCATTTTCATCTAAGTATTCTATTTGTCCATTATCTTCTTCTAAAATATCCTTAATACAGATTGTTTTTTTTGTATTTAAGCTATTAAAATCAAATTTAATCCCATTTAAAGAGCCTATTATAATTGTTCTTTCTCTATTTTGTGGCACACCAAAGTCTTTAGCATTAAGTACTTTCCAATGAGTTGTATATCCTAATTTATTGAGAGCATTTAAAATAACTTTTAGTGTATTTCCATTATCATGACTTTTAAAATGTTTAACATTTTCTAAAACAATAGCCTTTGGCTTCTTTTCTTTTAATATTCGTTCAATTTCAAAAAACAGAGTTCCTCTAGTATCATTAAAGCCTTTTTTCTCTCCTGCAATACTAAATGGCTGACATGGAAAACCTGCCAATAAGACATCATGATTTGGTATTTTTTTCTCATCTATTTTAGTTATATCTTTAAATACTGTTTCATTATAATTAGCTTCATACATCTTGCCTGCATGTTCATCAATTTCTGAACTAAATACACAACTACATCCATTCTTTTCAAAACCCGTTCTAAATCCACCAATTCCTGCGAATAAATCAATAAACTTATAGCTCATGATTTAACTCCTCAGTTAATTCATTCCATTTTTGTGTATGTATAGCTTTTAATTCAGCATCAATATTTATTAATTCAGAATATGAATTGTAAAAGACTTCTAAATTACTTATTAATCTCATATAATATTTTAATGTTGCCATAATTCCATTTACAATTATTTGGCAACCATGTTCTTCTTTTACTTCTTGAATTATTTTATTAATTTCTTCTTCGTCTTCTTTTTTAATTTCATAGTATGATAAAATATAATATCTTTTAGGATTGTATTTAATTATTTTTTCTTTAGCTATTCTTAGTATATTTGCATCGATTGGCTTATCTAATTTTATCTCTATAGCTTCAAATAATTCATTATTATTAAATATTTCAATATCTCCAGCACTTTTTGATGTTCTATCACTTGCTGTATGACTACCTAATGGTTTTAAAGTACAATTATTGTATCTTGATATTTCATTTATGATAATTTTATAGATAGAATAAAAAGCTAAAACTGGTAATTTTGAACCATAGGAAGTTTTATAGTCAAATGAAAATTGTTTATCCAATAAGTTTATAATTTTGGATATTGTTAATTTATCAGGATTTTCTAATGGTTGAATTTCAATTTTATTTTTTTCTTGTATTTTAATTACTTGTTTAAAAAGTTCCACTAGAACAAATTTAGGATTGATATTATTAACTTGAATTTCATTGATAAGTTCTAAAAATGCTTTTTTTACTTTTTTATCACTTATTTTGCCATTATAATCTAATGTATAAGGAAAAGGTTGTTCTAATGAGCGAGTAAGCCAACCACTTTCTGCCATAGAGGGTAAGTCTATCTCTTTTAAAGTTGGTGTAATATGGTGTGTATCCATACTTCTACCAGAAAAACCATTTTCTAGTTGAGCTTGGTGTATTCTTATATCTTGTTCAGGATGTTTTATTTTATAAATTGACAAAGTTACTAAAACCGTATAAACACCTTTTTGATTAAAGCATTTAGTTGATATTATTTCAATGTTTTCTAAAATTTCTTTATTTAGTTTTTTTGAATAGTTTTTCTTTTCTTTTGCTTCATCATAAATTGATATAAGTAATTTTTTATATACCATTTATATTTAACCTTTATTTATATTTCTGATAATCAAAAGTAACTAATAGTTTACGATATTCTGTACTTTTTTTATCGCCAAAATCTCTTAAATATTTCTCTAATTCTTCTAAATTAATTTGTTTTTTCAGTATAGACCAAATTATTGTACTATTTTTATTGCTGTTAGCTATATTTATATCATTTAAAATAGATTCAATAGAAATATGTTCATTTTTGTATTTTGATTTATTGATAGATGTTATTTTATCTTTTTGCTGTTTTTTTAATTTATCGATGCATTGAATATTTTCATTAATCTTTGAAAATCCATAAACAGGAAAAAATTGTTGTTTTTGTATCGAATATTTGTCGATGAGATTTAACACTTGAGAATTTGATTCATCTATAATCTGAAAGTAATTTGAAATCATCTCACTTTTATTTTGATATTCATATCTAATTGTATGTACTGAACCAATAGCTAATATTTTTTCATCATTATTTACTTCCTCTAAGTTATCAGTAATACTTACTTTGATTTCTCCACCACTATAAATTTCTTTTACTATATCTTGTACTTTTCTTATATCCATAGCTGAAACTGATAAATGTAAATTTGATAAAGCTGTATATATTGGAATGAAATTATCGGTTTTTAGTTTATTAATTCTTATTGTTGAAAATCCTTCTAAATCAATATCGTGTTCAACGATTTCGTTAGAGACTGAATTTTCTTCATATTCTACTAATAAGAAGTTATTTCTTATCTTTTCAGCTTGTTCTGAGTTAGGTTCAATATAAGTGAAGACCGTTTTTAGAATATCTTTAATATTTCTATCACTAATGCTATAACCCATAAAAATAATTGGATTATGAATAAACAATGACAAGAGCTGTGCTCTTATTAATTCATATTTTTCTGAAAATAATTTATAATCATTTTCTGTAAATATAATGTGCTTTTGTTTTGAAATACAACCATGAATTTTGTAAACTGAACCATAAGGATTACTAAGTAATATATCATTACCAATTAAGGGATTAAAATTAAATATTTCTTCTATAAACTGATCATAATTAGTCGTAATTATAGAACTGATATTTTTTCTAATTTTTTTTAATTCAATAATTTCATCTTGCATATTATCTTTATATTCTAAATTAGATAGTAAGTGAGATATATAAATTTTAAATCTACTTAAATAATTGTCTTTCTTCATATTTTCATAAAAAATATCATTGGTTTCTTTAAATTTACCATTTCTATCTTGACTTAATAAAGTATTAAATTCTTCTTCTAATAAAGTAGCTATTTTTTCATATTGATATGAATCATTTTTATAACATTTAGACTTTAAATCCAAATAGAACTCTTTATTATTTGTTAATTCAAATGCGATTTTTTTAAGTAATCCATCCCAAGTATATGAATTTTTTAAATATCTTAAACTAATTCCAGTACCGATGAATAAAACAGGATGATTCTTATAACTTGAAATAAATTCTTTTATTTTCATTATTACTCTTACTTTAATTTCTTATCACTATAATATCCAAATAATTAAAAATATTAGGTTAATCAAGAAAAATAAATTTTTAAGTAGGTGATTAAGTTGAATATACTAGTACACCAAACCTAAGTACCGTCGTAAAATAGTGACACTTGTAAAAGAGCGTTATATTGGGCTTCAAGCACTTTTTGAAAGACGCTACTCTTTGCTTTTTGGGCGTGTTATTAGCTATGTGGCAGATTTGGATGTTGGTGTGAGTTCTTCAAAAGTTTCACAAGAGTATAAACATTCACGCCCTATGATAGTTGAAGTAGAGCGTGATGAAAACTTTATGCAAA